>NZ_FRAJ01000015.1 GCF_900142285.1 Caminicella sporogenes DSM 14501
TATTGTTACTTTCCTTGCAAATTTAGTTAAGTATATTGCTTCTTCTACTGCTGAGTCCCCTCCTCCTATTACAAATACTTCTAAGTCTGTGAAAAAGTCTGCATCACATGTTGCACAGTATGATACTCCTTTTCCTGTCAATTCTGCTTCCCCGGGTACTCCCAGCTTTCTTGGTGTTGCTCCTGTTGCTATAATTACTGCTTTTGCTTTGTATTCTTCTTTTTCTCCTTTAACTTTCTTTATCTTTTCACTAAAATCTACTTCCACTACATTGTCTTTCTTTCTCTGTGCTCCAAATTCTTCTGCCTGCTTTACCATTCTTGCTATAAGACTTGGTCCTGTCGCATTTTCTATTGAACCTGGATAATTTGCTACTTCATTTGTTGTTACTATTTGTCCTCCTGCTTTATTTTTTTCTAATATCAATGTTTTCATCTTCGCCCTTGCTGCATACAATCCTGCTGCTAAACCTGCAGGTCCCGAACCTATAATTACTACATCGTAAATTTCACTCACCTTAATTCCTCCTTATAACTAAATAACTGAAATAGCAAGACTTCTATATTATACTAAAATTTAAAAACGTTTTCTAAAATACTCTGTTAATTTTGTAACTATTATATCATATAACAAGCGATTTTGTAAATACGATTATATAATAATCATGATTTAATTTTTAATTTTTTGTATTAAATATAATTAAACACTTTTTATTAGTTTCTTAAAATATTATACATATGATATAATTTATAATAAATATATATTTAATATAAATAATCTTTATAATAGTTGGTGATGTAAATGGATAAAAAACAAATTCAAAAAAAACGCATGATGGCATATTTTATACAAGCTGCAAATAAAATAATTGAAGAAGAAGGTATTGAAGCTGTAACCATTAGAAAAGTTGCTGATTTAGCAGGATATAATAGTGCCACCATATATAATTACTTTGAAAATCTTGACCACTTAATTTTTTTTACATGTATGAAATATTTAAGAGAATATGTTTTAAGTTTACCTCAGAATTTTAATAAAATGAAAAATTCAATAGATAAATATTTAGCTATTTGGAAAGCGTTTTGCTATCATTCTTTTAAAAATCCAAAAATATATTATAGAATATTTTTTAACAAATATAGTAATTCTTTAGATGATACTATTAAATTGTATTATGAAATTTTTCCAGAAGAACTTGGCAAACAATCATACGATTTATTACCCATGTTATTAGGTCAAAATATATATGATAGAAACATGTACATATTAGAATCTTGTTTTTTAGATGAAAACCTTACAAAAAAAGATATTGAAGAAATAAATGAAATACATATTCTGCTTTATCAAGCTATGCTTTTAAGAATTATAAATGAACAAATTGATTTTACAATTGAAGAAGCTATAAATCGCATATTACTGTATATGAAGCGAATTATGTTATCCTATACAAAATAATTTACATCTTCCTCTGAAAAAATATTCAGAGGTTTTTATTTTTGTTCGAATAATAATTATAAAGCAATGTAATAATCTAATAATAACCATTAAATTTTATAATGTTTATTGTTATTTAAATTATTTCTTTATGTGTTATAATATTTAAGGATTTTATCGAAATACTAATTGATAGGTGATTAAAGTGAATAAAAAAGAAATTCAGAGAAAACGTATGATGGGATATTTTATAGAAGCTGCAAATCAAATTATTGAAAACGAAGGAATAGATTTTGTTACTATTAGGAAGGTTGCAGATATAGCAGGATATAATAGTGCAACCCTATATAACTATTTTAAAGACCTTGAACACTTATTATTTTTTTCATCAATGAAATATTTAAAAGATTATGCTCTTAACCTTCCTAATTATATAAATGGAGCAAAAAATGCTCTAGATAAATTCTTGCGTATTTGGAAATGTTTTTGCTATAACTCTTTCAAAAAACCTAAAATATACTATAAAATTTTCTTCGATAAATACAGCAATACTTTAAATGATGCAGTTAAAGAATATTATTCTATATTTCCCGAAGAACTTGGAAATCAGCCACAGGAACTACTTACAATGCTTTTAGAAAAAAATATATATATGAGAGATATGGCTCTTCTTGAAGCCTGTGCAGAAGAAGGTTTTTTTAAAAAAGAAGATTTACCGATAATAAATGAAATGATATTATTAATTTATCAAGGAATGCTTCTACGTGTACTTAATAATCAAATTAACTGTACAATAGATGAAGCTGTTGAAAAAACTCTAAAATATATAAAGCAAACTTTAAAATCATTTAAAATCAAAAAATAAACAAATATATCTTTGAGATATTTTAAGCTGCAAATTGCAAATTTCATATTACAAACTTTAAAATTTTAATAATGAAAAATTTAAAGTCTTGGACTATTTAACTAATCCAAGACTTTAAATTTATTAACTGCTATTTAAAAAAGTTTACTATTATTTTTCTATTATAATTATAAATTTTAAAATAATCTATTAATTATAATAATATTATATTAGCTTCTTCACATTTTTCTATCATTTCTTCAGGCCATATTGCAGCTTGTACTTCTCCAATATGAGCTTTTTGAAGAAAGAACATACACATTCTTGACTGACCTATACCTCCACCAATTGTATAAGGCAATTTTCCTTCAAGTAAATCTCTATGAAATCTTAAATTTTTACGTTCTTCACATCCAGCAAGTTTTAACTGTTTTTCAAGAGATTCCTCTGAAACTCTAATTCCCATTGATGAAACTTCAAATGCAGTTTCAAGTACCGGATACCAGAATATAATATCTCCATTCAATTCCCAATCATCATAATCTGGTGCTCTACCGTCATGTTTAATTCCAGATTCAAGCTGATGACCTATTTTCATTATAAATACTGCACCTTTTTCCTTAGTTATAGCGTCTTCTCTCTGTTTAGGCGTTAATTCAGGATACATATCTTCTAGTTCTTGAGAAGTAATAAAAAATATCTCATCTGGAAGAACTCTATCAAGTTTTGGATACAACTTGCAAATATACTCCTCTGTTTCCTTAAACACTGTATAAATATCTTTAACAATACTCTTTAAAGTTTCTATATTTCTATCTTCCTTAGCTATTATTTTCTCCCAATCCCACTGATCAACATATATAGAATGAAGATTATCAAGCTCCTCATCTCTACGTATAGCATTCATATCTGTATATAATCCCTTACCTACTTCAAATCCATATTTAGCTAAAGCCATTCTCTTCCACTTTGCTAAAGACTGAACTATTTCTACATCTTTTCCTCCTATTCCTAAAACATCAAAACGTACAGGTCTTTCAACACCATTTAAGTTGTCATTCAATCCAGATTCAGGTATTACAAATAAAGGTGCAGATACTCTAGTAAGTTTAAGTTTTTTAGCTAATGCTTTCTCAAAATAATCTTTTATCTCTTTTATTCCTATTTCAGTTTCTAATAAACCCAATTTTGATTTATATCCTTTAGGTATTATTAAAGTCTTTTCCAAACATTTCATTTTATATTCCTCCTCTAATTTCCTATTCAATTACTGCTTAACAGCTTCTTTGATTTGCATATTTTAAAAACCATATAAGAAAACTTCTATAAATTCATTTTTTTGATATTCATAAATTTACAAATATAATTCTTAATATCTTTTAGTCCGGACTAATTTAACAAAATCTTATAAATAAAAAAACCTTTCATCCCACATTAGGGACGAAAGGCATATCTTCCGCGGTACCACCCTCATTAGCCAAATTAAGCTCTCTCTTATCAGTACGGAGCAATGTACATTACTCGATACTGTCCAATTTGATAACGGATTGGCTCCGTCTAAGCCTACTCTCTTAAAAGATTTCGGTTAGAAACTCCGAGATGTTCTTCAGTATAGACTTTGTACTGGTCTCCCACCATCACCAGCTCGCTGAAACTCCATCTTATACCTACTCTTCTCTTCACTGTCTTTTATTCACTATAAAGTTGTTAACTTATTGTAATAAATTATAAATGCATATAATACTATTGTCAATAGTTTTTGCATAATTATTTATAAAAATACGCAAAAATTATATTTCATAACAATTTACAAGTCATACAAAAAATAGATTTCGCTTTGTAAGTAAGCAGTTTTAACCTATTTTTTGCATCCACAAATATTCGATATTTTAATATCCATAGTAAAATTAGTTTTTTTATCCATCTTATCATAAATTTCTTTAACCATATCAAATATCTTTTCTTTACTTCCTCTTATTGTAGTTGATAAAATGCCAACATTATATTCTAAATCATAACATTTTATTATCTCAATTACTTCTTTCACCTCATCAATATAATTTTTGCTCATTATTGGAATGAATGATATTTCACAAGAAGCTATTTTATCCATAGAGCACATATAAAACCACCCTTTTCCGTTTTAGAAAGTTTCTTTTCATTTTCAATTGTTATTTCATTTTCTTTTGCATAAGGTGAAATAAATAAACACTGCCCAGTTTTAATTAATTTTTCAGGCTTTAATTTTTTTAAATCATCTAAAGTTTTAAAATCAGCATATTTAAAAACTGAATTTTTTTGAAATTCTTCGCTAAGATAAAGCTTTCCCCATTTACTATCTTTATTAATCGTTCCTATCATAATCTGTGATTTTTTCTTAACAACTCTGAATATTTCTTCAATGGCTCTTTCAGGTTCTTTTATAAACTCAAAAGCTGCCATAGAAAAAGCTCCATCAAAATAATCATCTTCAAATCTTAAATTATAAACATCCATATTATAAAATTCTATATCCAATCCTTCTTTTTTAGCTTTTTTCCTAGCTATTTTAAGCATTTCATCTGAAATATCAATTCCAATGACTTTACATCCCATTTTAGCAAGTTTTATACTAAAATTTCCCGTTCCACAGCCTATATCTAATATTTTCATACCTCTTTTAGGCTTGAATAGCTTAAAAGCTAAATCAGTTTCAACCATATCAATAAAACTACCAAACTTAGTTTTATACCAACTATCATATGAATTAGCTTCTTTATCAAAGACAGCCATAAAAACACCTTCTTTTCTTTATAAAATACTAAGTATATGTTTTTTTATGTCATTAAATTCTGAAGAAACTAATATTTCACTTTTCCTGGATTTAGGTAAATTTACATTTATTTCTTCTTTTATACTTGCTGGTCTATCAGATAATATATATATTCTATCAGATAAAAAAATAGCTTCTTCTATATCATGAGTAATAAAAAGTATAGAAGCATTTAAATTTTTTATGACTTCCAAAAGCCAATACTGCATTTTTTTCTTTGTAATGGCATCAAGTCCTCCAAATGGCTCATCTAATAAGATTATATCCTTGGAAAACATATAAGTTCTCATAAGAGCAGCTCTTTGCCTCATTCCACCAGAAAGCTGAAAGGGATATTTCATTTCAAACCCTTCCAGCCCAAATATTTTAAAATATTTTTTTACTCTTTCTCTAGCTTCTTTTTTCTTTACACCTTCAATAATCAAAGGCAATGCTACATTGTCTATTATCTTTTTCCAAGGCAATAATAAATCTTTTTGATACATATAGCTTACCCTGCCTGTTTTACCAGTAAAATCTTGATTATCTATTATTACATTTCCATTATCCGGCTTGATTAACCCTGCAATTATATTAAATATAGTAGTTTTTCCACTTCCACTTGGTCCTAACAAGGAAACAAATTCATTTTCCTTTAATTCTAAAGAAACATTATCTACTACTAACAAATCTTCAAATCTTTTACTTATACCTTTAACTTCAAGTTTATTTTTCTGGTAAAAACTCATTTGTAAACGCCTCTTTTGCATCAAACTTACTTTCTAACAAGCCGTTTTTATACATCCAATCTCCAAACCTTTCCCAAACTTCAAGTTTCATTTCTCCCCATCTATCAACACCTTTTTTATATTCTCCTGCAAGATATTTTTGACTAGCAACAGCTATTTTTCTATCAGTTTCCGGAGCATATTTCAATAAATATTCTACTGACTCATCTGGATTTTCTATTGCAAATTCATAGCCTTTTGAAACAGCTCTTAGAAATTTCTTAATCATCTCTGGATTATCATTTATTAATTTTTCATTTGTAATAATTACAGGTGTATAAAAATCAAGTTGTGGGTCTACATCTTGCAGTTTTATAAAGTTTATTGGAAAATTCTTAACTTCTGCTGCTATACCGTCCCAACCGTAAAATATCCATTGAAAATCCACATCTTTAGTCACACTTGTAAAAAAATCATAACTAGCAATATCTAATATCTCAAGCTTATTAAAATCTGCACCTTCTTTTTCCATAAGCGTCTTTAAAAATGCCCTCTCTAAATCTGTTCCCCAGCTTCCATACTTTTTACCTTCAAAATCTTTAGGAGTTTTTATTCCTTTTTCTACAGGTGATGCAAATCCAGAAGTATTATGCTGAATAATAGCTGCAATTGCTTTTATTGGTATAGGATTTTTTGCACATCTTGCCATAGTAACTTGCTCTTGAAAACTTATACCAAAATCACCCTTACCTGCACCCACTAAAGCATTTACATCACCTTCTTGCGGCTGAATGATTTCAACTTCTAAACCTTCTTGAGCAAAATAGCCCTTTTCTAAAGCGGTATAGATTCCAGTATGATTTGTATTTGGAAGCCAATCAAGTATAAGTGTAACTTTTTCCAATTTTTTAGCTTCATCCAATGTTCCTGATTCATCATTTTTTTGACTTTTGCAACCTGCTAAACTTCCTATTAAAATAATCAGAATTAAAAAACATAAACCTAACTTTTTCATTTAATTAACCTCCTCATCTATTTTCTTTAGACCACGGCATAAATAAATATTGTAGTACTGAAACTAGCTTAAATATTGTTATACTGAGAAGTACTATTAAAAAAATAACAGCAAATACTTTATCAATTAAAAACGATTTCTTTGCCCTTAATAAATATAACCCAAGTCCTGCTTTTCCACCCATCCACTCCCCTATCACTGCACCCATGATACTATAAGTTGCAGCAACTTTTAGTCCTGAAAAAAAGCTTACCATTGAAGCTGGAAATTTTACTATCTTAAATATTTTTAATTTTGACGCTCCCATAGACTTAATCAAATTAATAAGGTCATCGTCTACTGATTCTAGTCCTTCAAGTAAACTGACTACTATTGGAAAAAAACAAACTAATGCTACAACTATTACTTTTGGAAACATGCCAAATCCAAACCACATAGCAAAAAGTGGTGCTAAAACTATTATAGGCACAGTTTGTGATAATATTAAAATCGGATAAACAGCATCTTTAATAATTTTTACACTATCCATAACTACTGCCAAAATAATCGCAAATATCACTGCTATTCCCAATCCATATACTGCTTCTTGTATGGTTATAATTATATGCTCTTTAATTTCCGGTAATATATTAAAAAATGTAATAATTACATCTTTAGGAAGCGGAAGTATATATGGCTTTATATATCCACTTGCTACAGCAATCTGCCAAATACTTATTAAAATAACTATAAATACTATGGGTGCTAATCTATTTCCTATACTTTCCAATTTTTTCATCCATAGTCACGCCTTCTGGTTTGTAATCTATCTTAACTATTGATAAAACTCTTGTTGCTCCTTCTTTTATACATATTTCCTGAGCTTTTTTTACTATTTCTAAAAGTTCATCAATCTCTCCTTCCATAGTAGTTTCCATAGGTCCAACCTCATATTTAACTCCACAAGAATCTATGTAGCTTATAACCTTATCTACAACATCATAAATTTTTTCATCAGGAACTCTAGGTAAAACCTGTAAACTTACATTAATAACAGACATAAATCATCCTCCTTTTCAAATGTTAAAAACCCTTTATCCTGAACTGGATAAAGGGTTTATTACTGTCAATAAAAACTTTGGACAATATTTTCCCTTCGCTGGCATTACCCAGTTCAGGTTATATGGGTCGAAGCAACACAGCTTCCTCTCAGCCGGATTAATCCAGCTCCCCATTTTAGTTTTTTACGTCAATTACATTTTTACATAAAAACATAAAATAGTCAATTTGAAATTAGAAATATAAAACTTATTTGCTTATTTTATAAAAATTTTTTAATTCTTTATTTCAATGTTCTATCACAAATTATAAAAAATATCTTATTCATATTTAAACTTTTAAAATAAAGTGATAGAATATCTATAAGAAATATGGACTACTTGAACGGATTTAAAAAACAAAATTAATCGTTATTGAAAGGAGGTTTTATAAGAAAATGAACAATATCGAAAATCTATTACATCAAATTTTAGAAAATCAAAAACTCATGCAATCTGAAATTAGTGACATTAAATCTGACATCAGCGGCATGAAATCTGAAATTAACAACATCAACTCTGATATTAGCAGTATGAAGTCTGAAATTAACAACATTAACTCTGATATTAGTAGCATAAAATCTGAAATTAACAGTATCAATTCTGATATTAACGGCATGAAATCTGAAATTAATAATATTAAATCTGATATCAGTAGTATGAAATCTGAAATAAATAATATCAAATCTGACATAAATGAAATAAAGTCCGAAATCAAAACCGTAAATAAAAAGATAGATACATTATTTGATAAAGTAGGTGAAAATGCCGAAGAAATTATTAAAATAAACTCTAAACTAAATGTAATAATTGAAGATATGGATTTTATCAAGCATAAAACATTTGAAAATGAAGAATTTATATTTAGATTAAAGAAAAATCTCTTAATAGTTAAATAATTTCTAATTATTGAAAAATATTTGTAATTATGGTATAATTTTTCTTGTTAAAAATTCAATATTTTACATCTAGGGGAGCCTATAATGATAGGCTGAGAAAGAGATGTTATCTCTGACCCTCATAACCTGATGTGGTTAGTACCACCGTAGGGAAGATTGATAAAGTATATTAATTATCACAAATTCTCTAGGGATTTGTGATTTTTTATTACTTTATTAATTACAGTTATGAGGGAGCAAATATATGCTCCTTTTTTTATTACTTAAAAACTCTAAAACTGAAAGGAGGGAAATGGATTGATTGTCAATGGTATAAAAATGAACTTTAAAAACGGAATAACTGTATTGCAGCTCCTCACTAAACTAAATCTTGACAAAGATAAAGTAGTTGTAGAAGTTAATCGTAAAATTTTAGACAAAAAACAGTACTCAGATTATTTGCTTAATGAAAATGACAGGATAGAGATAATTAATCTCGTAGGTGGAGGTTAAAATGCAAATTTTTATAAATGAACAAAAAATCAAAGTAAAAGAAAATACTACAGCCTTTGATATTAAAAATCAATTCAAAAAAAATGCAGATATAATTATTCTAAATGGCTTTATTATTAAAAATAATATAACTTTAAAAGAAAATGACAGGTTGACTTTAATAAAAAAAGGTGAAATACCTTCCAAAAAAGAATTAGAAAATCTCATGCTTGCAAGACATACTCCCGGTGTTCACAAAAAAGTAAAAAACGCTATAGTTGGAATTGCAGGTTTAGGTGGTCTTGGCTCAAATGTTGCAGTTTCATTAGCAAGAATAGGCGTAGGAAACCTTTTATTAGTTGACTTTGACATTGTAGAACCTAGCAACTTAAACAGACAAGCATACTTTATAAGCCATATCGGAATGCCTAAAACAGATGCTTTAAAAGATTTAATTTCAAAAATTAATCCATTTATAAATGTTAAAACAAAAAATATATATTTAAATGAAAATAATATTGAAAACACATTTTATAATTGTCAAATCATAGTCGAAGCATTTGACAAACCAAAATCTAAAGCTACATTGATAAATACAGTTCTTAAAAATATGCCTGATAAAATCATAGTTGCTGCATCTGGAGTAGCAGGCTATTTTTCAAACAATACAATAATCACTAAAAAAATCAGAAAAAACTTTTATTTAATTGGCGATGGTATATCTGAAGCTAAACCCGGCTGTGGTCTCATGGCTCCTAGAGTTTCCATAGCCGCTAACCATCAAGCCAATACTGTTTTAAGAATCATTATGGGTGAAAAGGATGTGTAAAATATGGATGATAAACTAATTATTGGTGGGATGGAGCTTGAAAATAGACTTTTCATAGGTACAGGCAAATTCCCAAATAAAAAAATAATTCCTGAAGTTGTAAAAAAATCTGGTTCAAAAGTAATTACAATGGCTTTAAGAAGAGTTGACTTAAATTCAAAACAAGAAAATATTTTAGACTATATTCCAAAAGACTGCATACTCCTTCCAAATACTTCTGGAGCTAGAAATGCTGAAGAAGCAGTTAGAATTGCAAAACTTGCAAGAGCTATGGGATGTGGAAACTGGATAAAAATTGAAGTCATTTCTGACAATAAATATCTACTTCCAGACAATTATGAAACTATAAAAGCTACTGAAATGCTAGCCAAAGAAGGTTTTATAGTTCTTCCTTATATGAATCCTGATTTAATGGTTGCAAAAAGTCTTGTCAATGCCGGAGCAGCTGCAGTTATGCCTCTAGGTGCTCCAATTGGAACAAATAGAGGACTTCAAACTAAAGAACTTATTCGCATATTGATAGAAGAAATAGACATTCCAATCATAGTAGATGCTGGAATAGGTAAGCCTTCTCATGCCGCACAAGCCATGGAAATGGGAGCAGCTGCAGTATTAGTCAATACTGCTATTGCCACTGCCAAAGACCCTGTAAAAATGGCCCATGCTTTTAACTTAAGTGTAAAAGCCGGAAGACTTGCCTACATATCTAAAATTGCACCAGAAAAAAAATATGCTGAAGCATCTTCTCCATTAACTGGATTTTTAAATGAATAAAAAAGGTGTGGTCATATGAGTTTTTATTATGAATATATAAAATACAATAACTTTGATTTTGAAAATTTTTTTAAACACGTAACAGATTCAGATATTTTAAAAATAATTGATAAAGATAAACTCGATAAATACGATTTTTTAACTCTCTTATCTCCTACAGCTCAAAAATTCATTGAAAAAATAGCTCAAAAATCACATAAATTAACTATTCAGCACTTTGGAAAAACTATACTTTTATATACACCTATGTATCTAGCAAATTTTTGTGTAAATAAATGCTCATACTGTGGATTTAATGTAAGCAATAAAATAACCAGAAAAAAATTATCAACAGAAGAAATAGAAACTGAAGCTAAAGCTATTTCTTCAACAGGTCTTAGACACATTTTAATCTTAACAGGTGAATCAAGAACACATACCCCACCATCTTATATAATTAATGCAGTAAACATCCTAAAAAAATATTTTGACTCTATTTCAATTGAAATATATCCCTTGACTGAAAAAGAATACAAAGAAGTTATAGACAATGGTGTTGATGGATTGACTATATATCAAGAAGTCTATGATGAAAATATCTATGATAAAGTTCATGTTTCAGGACCTAAGAAAAACTACAGATTTAGATTAGACGCTCCTGAAAGAGCATGCAAATCTAAAATAAGAAATGTAAACATTGGTGCACTATTAGGACTAAATGATTGGAGAAAAGAAGCCTTTTTTACAGGTCTTCATGCTAAATATCTGTATGATAAATATTCTGATGTAGAAATTAGCATATCTTTACCAAGAATTAGACCTCATATAGGAAATTTCAATGATATTTACGAAGTAGATGATAAATCATTAGTTCAAATTTTGCTGGCTTTTAGACTATTTATTCCTCGCATTGGAATAAATATATCTACACGTGAACCTCAAAACCTAAGAGATAACCTCATTCCACTAGGAGTTACCAAAATGTCTGCTGGCGTTTCTACAAAAGTCGGAGGACATTCTTCAACTGATAAAACAGAAAGTCAATTCGATATTTCTGACAAACGCAGTGTAAAAGAAATGATGAATGTAATATCTGCAAGGGGATACCAGCCGGTACTAAAAGACTGGATTCACTTCTAATCAAGAGGTGTAAATATGAATAAAATTTACAGAATAATTGATGCAAATATAAATAGAGTTTCTGAAGGTTTAAGAGTTCTAGAAGATATTGCAAGATTTATATATGATAACTCAAATCTATCTAGTACGCTTAGAGAAATAAGACACAGCGTCAGAAAATCATTTAATGATTCTAACTTATTATATTACAGAAATTCTATCAATGACTGTGGCTTAAAAATCTCTCAAAATACTATTATTGATAAAAAAGAAACTTTAGAAAATCTCATCTATGCAAACTTTAAAAGAGTCGAAGAAGGATTAAGAAGCATAGAAGAAAATTTGAAAATTTTAGGCAAATACTCTGAATCAAAAAAATATGAATTTTTAAGATTTAAAACATATGAATTGGAAAAATCTTTTTTAATCAAAAAATTTTTTCCACACACCGATATTTATGGAATACTGTGCGAAAATTTATCTTTAGGCAGAAATAATATACAAATAGCAAAAGAAATGATTAAAGCTGGAATAAAAATAATCCAATACAGAGAAAAACACAAAAGTAAATTAGAAAAATATAAAGAATGTAAAATAATTCGCACTCTAACTAAAAACAATGATGTATTTTTCATTGTCAATGATGATGTAGATATAGCTCTATCTGTAAAAGCAGATGGAATACATATAGGACAAGAAGACATGCCTATAAAAGAAGTAAAAAAATTAGCTCCAAATATGATTATAGGCTTATCAACACATAATGAAAATCAAGCTAAAAAGGCAGTAAAAAATGGAGCTGATTACATAGGTGTAGGTCCTATTTTCAAAACAAACACTAAAAAAAATATTGAAAAATCTGAAGGACTAAATTATCTAAAATGGGTTAGTGAAAACATATCTATTCCATATGTTGCTATAGGCGGCATAAAAGAATCTAATATACTTGAAGTCAAAAAAAATGGCGGTAGATGTTTTGCAATGATTTCCGAAATAGTCAGTGCTAAAAACATAGCTGAAAAAGTTAAAAACATTAGAAAGATACTAAGTTAAGAATTAAGAATTTAAAATGCTCCTAAAGATTGACCTTAGGCTGAAAAATAAGAGCTAACCTATAACTTAAAACATTAAGCTTAAAATATAAAGAAAGGATGTTTAATATGAATTATACAACTCAAATGGATGCCGCTAAAAAAGGTATCATTACAAAAGAAATGGAAATTGTATCTAAAAAAGAAAATATAGATGTAAACATTTTAAGACAAAAAATTGCTGAAGGTAAAATTGTAATTCCTGCAAACAAAAACCATAAATCTCTAAACCCTGAAGGTGTTGGAGAAGGTCTTAGAACAAAAATAAACGTCAATTTAGGCATATCAAAAGACTGCTGCAATATAGAAAAAGAACTTGAAAAAGCAAGAGTAGCAATAGAAATGAAAGCTGAAGCCATAATGGACCTAAGCTGTTATGGAAAAACTGAAGAATTCAGAAAAAAATTAATTAATATGTCTACTGCAATGATTGGTACTGTACCTGTTTACGATGCAGTAGGTTTTTATGATAAAGAATTAAAAGATATATCTTCTGAAGAATTTTTAAAAGTTATAGAAAAACATGCTGAAGATGGCGTTGATTTTATGACAATCCATGCTGGAATCAATAGAGAAACTGCTGAAGTTTTTAAAAGAAATAAACGACTCACAAATATAGTCTCAAGAGGCGGCTCCTTACTATATGCTTGGATGGAACTTAATGATAGAGAAAATCCATTTTATGAACACTTCGATAAGATTTTAGATATATGCGAAAAGTATGATGTAACTATAAGTCTTGGTGATGCATGCAGACCGGGAAGTATTAATGATGCTACAGATGCAAGTCAAATTAAAGAACTTATAGTTTTAGGAGAACTTACTAAAAGAGCTTGGGAAAGAAACGTTCAAATTATAATAGAAGGTCCCGGACATATGCCAATAAATGAAATTGCTGCCAACATGCTACTTGAAAAAAAATTATGCCATGGAGCTCCCTTTTATGTTCTAGGACCAATTGTTACTGATATTGCCCCAGGTTATGACCATATAACAAGTGCCATAGGTGGTGCTATTGCAGCTGCAAACGGTGCTGACTTTTTATGCTATGTTACTCCTGCAGAGCATCTTAGGCTTCCAACTCTCGAAGATATGAAAGAAGGAATAATAGCCACCAAAATAGCTGCTCATGCTGCAGATATAGCTAAAAACATAAAAGGTGCAAAAAAATGGGATTATGAAATGAGTAAAGCTAGACAAAATTTAGATTGGGAAAAAATGTTTAAGCTAGCTATCGACCCTGAAAAAACAAGAAAGTACCGAAAAGAATCAATGCCTCAGCATGAAGATAGTTGCAGCATGTGTGGAAAAATGTGTTCTATGAGAAATATGAATAAAGTAATGAAAGGTAAAAATATAAATATTCTCAGAGAGGACGACTAATGTGCTTTATCTCATTACTAATAGAAAAATAATCAAACAAGGTAACCTCTATAGCATTGTTGAAAGTGCTGTAATCGGAGGAATAGATAGAGTTATATTAAGAGAAAAAGATTTATCATATGAAAAACTCCTTCTTACAGCATCCATTTTAAAACCAATACTGTCTAAATACAATGTACCACTTATTATAAATACTAACCTTGAAGTTGCAAAATCATTAAATGCAGATGGATTTCACATAGGTTTTCAAAATATCAAAAATAAAAAAATTGAGTTTAAAGGAATATTAGGAATATCTGTTCACAATTTAGAAGAAGCTATTGCAGCAGAAAATCTTGGAGCAGATTATCTATTAGCTGGTCATATTTATAAAACAGATTGCAAAAAAGGATTAAAACCTAAAGGAATTAAGTTAATCAAAGATATAAAAGCAAATGTCAATATCCCTGTAATAGCTTTAGGTGGTATAAATGAAAAAAATGCTCCTGAAGTTATTTCAGCAGGAGCCGATGGAATAGCTGTAATGTCATATATAATGAGTTCTAAATTCCCCTACTTATCTGCTAAAATACTAAAATCGGCAATAACCTTAAAATAAATATTCTTAAAAAGAAAAAAACAAAGACTTCTATTCATCTTTGTTTTTTTCTTTTTTAATTTTTTCTAATCTATCAAGAATAATGTTATATCCATCAGCTCCATAATGAATACATCTATTTACTCTACTTATAGTTGCTGTACTAGCTCCAGTTATATCTTCTATCTCATGATACGTCTTATTTTCCCTAAGAAGTTTTGCAACTTGAAGCCTTTGAGAAATAGATTGTAATTCCTTAATCGTACATATATCTTCAAAAAATCTATAACATTCTTCTCGATTTCTCAAAAGTAAAATTGCCTCAAATAATTCGTCTAAAAATTCTGAAGAAAGTTTGGAATTATACACCATAATTTTTTCACTCCTATATGATATTTTAACCATATTTTTTATTTAAATATATTTTATATTACAAAACATCTTTTTTAAATATATATAACCAAAATTTTCTGAATTAATATTTTCTGCAGTTTTAGAAATAATATAAATGTATAACTTTTAAATTTTATATACTAGCTATAATCTGTGTATTTAAATTATAAGGAGTGAAAATATGAATAAATTTAAAAATAAAATTAATAAAGACAAAAAATATTTTGGGGCTCAAGACGCAATGAACTTAATTGATAAAACATATAATTCTTCTAATTATCCAATCATTGAAAAAACACAAAACGCCTATGTAATGCCGCTATCTATGAAGCGAGATGTAGATGCTATTGACAGTACAAAATTTTACAGCGAAATAAATAATAATTCAAAATAGCTTCAAAACTCCCTCAAATTTTGAGGGAGTTTTTCAAATTTGTTAAATTATAAAAAATTTTAGATTTTTTAGGATTTAATGGCAGGATTTTTCACCTATTTGTAGAAGATTTATTTTATATTTAATTTTTTAAATTAAAAAAGAAAGGGTCTAGCAAAATGAAAAAGAAATTTGATGTAGAAACGTTCATAACTCACATTTTAAAAATATTTAAAAAACATTTGGAAATAGACAAAAAACAAGATGCTATTTTAAGATATTCTTTAAGACTATTGATAAGCAGTATTTTAGCATATGCATTTGCACTTTTGCCTGCATTATTTTTTGGGACTTTTAAACATGTCTTAATAACTATGCTTACTTTTTCCACACTTAGAGTCTTTTCCGGTGGAGCTCACTGTTCATGCATGTTAAATTGTGCAATAACCGGTTCTATTTTAGCGAACATTTTAGGACTCTTAAATAAATATATAATTTTAGATAAAAATAATATGCTTAATCTAATAATTTTTACTTTCTTTTTCTCACTGTGGTCTATAGGCAAATTTGCTCCTGCCGACACCCCTGGCAAACCTATTACTACAAAAACTAAAAGACAAAAATTAAAAAAGATGTCTTTAATAATACTATGCATATGGTGTTTCTTATGTTTAATATGGTTTATTCATTTTGACAAACCCATTATTTTCATTTATGCCTCTACATTTGGAATACTTTGGCAGTCATTTACATTGACAAATACAGGTTATAAGTTTTATAATGTTTTCGACAAAATTTTACATATTTTTTTCAAAGAGGGGGATTTATCATGCTAAAAAAATTACTACAACTATCTACTGTTATACTCTCTTTTATAGCTCTTTCAAATATAGCTGCAGCTTCAAGTGTCATAGGCTATCAACCAGAATTACCGAAAGAACTTAAATAATAAAATATGAAAATATTTTTAGGGGTGTAGTATATGCATACTATTGAATGTTTAACTGCCTACTTTATAGAAGGCTTTTTTATGGCAGGAGCAGGACTAAGCCTTTTAGGAATAAAACTTAAAATAAAAAAATTAATGCATATTGCTTTTATATATTCTTTTTTTGTATTTATAGTTCGTAAAATATACATTACTTTTAAAATACATCTAGGTACACATGCATTTATATTGATGTTCATTCTTGGAATATTAATTAAATTAATAGGTAAACAAAATTTTTTAACTGGAATTATAGCTTCTTTAACTTCATTCCTTTTACTCCTTTGGGGAGAAGGTATTTTTCTATTTCCTATTTTAAAATGTTTTAAAATTGACCCTATTACATTGATGTCTTTAAAATTTGGAGGAACTATTATTGCTATATTAATATCCGACATACTATTAATTGTTGGATTTTTAATAGGATATATATTTAACATAACTCTAGTTGATTTTAAATCTTTAAAAAACACAGAATAATAAAGAGGAGTTTAATATGAAATTAAAAACTAAAGCATATATTTTAGTATTATTAATTCTACTGCAAAGTCTATCTATAATGTTTTTAACAAACAATTTAATTATAAATCTTATGGGAAAAATCATAATATATGAATATCCCACATTTGTAGGTATCATATTAAACATCTTAGGATTTATAGCAATAATAAACGTATTCTATATAATAAAATTCCTTAAAAAAGAGGAAGAATCCATAAGAAAATTAAATCGCTCAAAAGAAGTCATAGAAGCCTTAAGAGGACAAAAACACGATTTCAACAACCATTTAAATGTAATTGCTGGAATGATACAATTAAACAAACCAAATAAAGCACTCGAATACATATACAATATTTGTGGAAAGACAAATGAATTTTTCTCTATATCAAAAATTGAAAATGTCGAAGTTGCTGCAATACTTTACAGTAAATTTGCTATAGCAGAAAGTAAAGGAATAACTGTCGAATTAGATATTAATACTTCTCTTTCAGAATTAAAAATAGATAATATTGAGCTTTCAAAAATATTATTTAATTTGCTTGACAATGCAATTTATGAATTAGAAAAATCTACAGAAGATGAAAAAATACTTACTATCGATATTGGAGAATCAGACGATAGATACTTTATAAGTATTATAAATTCATATCCAATACTATCTCCAAAACTCTATGATAAAATTTTCGAAAAAGGTTTTTCTACTAAAAAAGGAGAAAATCATGGATATGGACTCAATATTGTTAAAAAAATTGTAGAAAAAAATAAAGGACAAATAACTGTAGAAAGCTATGAAGGAGTAGGTACTATATTTACTGTTATATTCCCAAAAACAAGTGAAACTCAACAAACTGCCAAATCTCTATCTTCATAAAAAGTATCTTTAACAATTCTCAACTCTTAAATTAATACAGTAAGTTTAAAAGTCAAATCTTCAATGTTTATTATATATAATTAAAAGAAAGAACTTCCTTTATATTCACAAGGAAGTTCAGTTTACAATAATTTGTTGCAAAACTTTTTCTAATGTTTTCAAACTACTATTGTGTAATCTCAAGTTTGGTATATTCTTCTTTTTAGATATTCTCAATGTAACATCAACTAGCTTATGTGATATTACATCAGTAAAAACTACTATGTAATCTGGATTACCTATACGTTTGTGAAAATCTCTCTGCATTTTAGTAAATACTTTTACTTTGCATCCGTATTTCTTGCCTGTATTTTTATATATTCTTTCCATTCTCTCATGTCCACCTACTATTACTACACTCATAAGAACCTCCTTTATTGCTTATTGATAATGATTTTCATTATTAATTGTAGTATATCATATATTTATTACTTGTCAAGCTATTTCTGACAAAAAAATAACCTTCACAATGATTGTGAAGGTTATACTTTTTTATAAAAATTTCAAATTATTTTTTGAGCATAGAAACTGCTTTATCATTACAAGCTTTTACAGCTTCAATAACTGCTCCTCTAAAATTATTCCTTTCTAATGAACTAACAGCCTCTATAGTAGTTCCACCCGGTGTGCATACCATATCCTTTAATTCTCCCGGATGTTTCCCTGTTTCAAGAACCATCTGTGCTGCACCTAAAACAGCCTGTGCCGCCATTTTATAAGCTTTATCTCTTGGTATTCCACTAACCACCCCACCGTCTGCAAGAGCTTCAATAAACATAAAAACATATGCAGGAGAAGAACCACTTATAGCTGGTATAAAATCCATAAGTTTTTCATCTATAATTTCTACCTTTCCAAAGCTTTCAAATATTTTTACTACATTTTCAAGTTCTTTATCTGTAACATTTTTATTAGCACATAATGCACTCATACCTTGTCTTACAAGTGCTGGCGTATTTGGCATTGTTCTTATTACTTTAACAGTTTGTCCAAGTTTTGTCTCAATGTAATTTATATCTATTCCCGCAGCTATCGTTACTACTACAGTATCACTTTTTACATTATTTTTTATTTCCTCAAGAATTACATCATGAATATAAGGTTTTACAGCTAAAATCAATATGTCACTAAAATTAGCCACTTCTGTATTGTCTTTAGTAATTTTAATACCATATTTCTTAGATATTAACTCCAACTTAGCATAATCTCTATCACTAACAATTACATTTTCCGGTGATATTAATTTTGATTGAATAATTCCTCCAATAATGGCACTTGCCATATTTCCGCATCCAATTATTCCAACTTTCTTATTCATTTTCAATCCTCCCTCCTAATTCCTAATATAATATATTTATATAATTTTATACGAAAATATTCTTTAAACTTTAAATTTAGACACTAAATCCATAAGTTTATCTGCCATGTTTTTCAATGTCTCTGCAGTTGATGCCACTTCTTCTGATGATGCTGTAAGCTCCTCAGATGATGCTGCTACTTCTTCTGAAGCTGCAGAATTTTCCTCTGTTACTGCACTAACATCCATTACTCTTGATAATACTTCATCCTTTGATTTTGCCATTTCATCCATTCTTTCATATGTTCTTTCCATTAAAGGACCTATATTTTCCATAGATTGAAGCATATCTCCAAAAGATTTAACTGTATTCTCTACTGAAGTTGCCTGTACCTTGATAAAATCTTCAACATTTTTTGAAGTATGTATTACCTCATTAGTATCCGAATTTATTGAAACTACAAGTTTATTTATTTCATCAGTAGATTTGCTTGTCTGTTCTGCTAGCTTTCTTATTTCCTCTGCCACTACTGAAAAACCTCTTCCTGCTTCTCCTGCCCTTGCTGCTTCTATAGCTGCATTAAGTGCCAAAAGATTAGTTTGCTCTGATATTCCTGATATTACTTCTGATATGCTGCTTATCTCTTTTACGGAATTTGTAAGATTATTAACCTTCTGCACTACCACTTCAAATGCATTTTTAATATTATTTATAGACTCTATGAGCTTGTCCATCTCTTCTTTACCTATATTTACTTTATCTACTGTACTATTTGTTTCATTTTTTACATTTTGAAGTTCTTCATACACTTTTTCTATACTTTGTGTCAGATGAGATATATCATCTACTATATTATTTAAATTGACTGCTTGAGATGTTGCTCCTTCTGCTACCTGCTGTATTGTATTTGAAAGCTCCTCAGATGATGTTGCCATCTCCTCTGATGTTGCTGCAAGTGAATTTGAATTTTGACTTAATTCTTCAGAATTTTCTTTGATTTTTTTTACAATCTCTCTAATTGAAATCTGCATATCATTTAAAGCTCTACTTATATCTCCTAATTCATCTTTTTTCTTTAACAATTCAGAAGATACATTTCTTGTAAAATCTCCTTTAGCTATTGCCTGTAAATGTTCTTTCAATTTATTTAATGCCTTTACTGTGCTATTTGATATATTATATAATAAAATTCCTATTATAATAAAAGCTAAAATTCCTACTGCAATAGCTGTAATAATATTTTTATATATAGCAGACTGAACCCTTTTCATTGAAAATCCTACATCTATTGCTCCAATGCGTTTTCCATTGACTTCTATAGGCATTAAAACATCATATACATCAACTTGTTTTGGCTTATAAAAATACTCTGATGCATAAGGCTTCCCCTCAATTACTGCCGTCTTACTTCCTAAATCTGTATATTCTCTTCCTATTCTATCTTTATTGCTGTGAGCAACTGCTTTTAAATTTTTATCTATAAAAAGTGCATAAACTATATCTTCATCTTTAGTCAGTTTTTCAACAAGTGTTTGATAATCAAATTTTTCTGTTAATTCATGAACTTTATTAGCAAGCATACCAACTTGTACAAAACCACCATTTGGATTTCTTATGTATCCATACTTATAATAGTCATTTGACACAGTACTCTTTCTTATTTTTTCCATTAATGTTTCTTCTTTTCCCTTTATAAATTTTTGTGCCAAATGATTTTCCGGTGCTACCCATCCTATATTTTCTTTTAAATTTGAATAAATAATTTCTCCTTTATCATTATATACATTTATTTCGTCAACTTCTAAATCTTTTGCTAATTTTATTAATAAATCATTGCTCATATTACTACTATTAGCTATTACTCTCCTACCAGTAATCTTTATATGATTTTCTATATTTTGATTTATTGCTTCTAAAGATGCTTTATTATTTTTTATTTGATTTACAATTTGTTCTAAAACTAAAAAGCTATCTCCTTTCATCTGTTCTAACAAGCTCTTGTGCATAAAATAAGTCGATGTAGCTCCAAATACAGTAATAGCAATTAGCACAAGTATTAATGGTAGTATAACTACTTTAAATTTAATAGAAGTTTTTTTAGTTCTCATTTTTTGTAAAATTACCTCCCTCATTTTATAATCTTTATATATTATAATAATACCAAAATTTGAGTAAATATAATTAAAATTTGTCAAATTTTTTGCAATTAATGTATTAAAAATATTAATTTCTGGTTAATTTTACTAAAAAATAAAAATAAAAATTACTTCTACATAATTTAAATTATGTAGAAGTAATTTTTACTCTTTATTGAATTTTATTAATTGATAACAAATTATTAATTTTTATCAGATATTTCTAAATCTTTTGTACTCACAGCTGACTTGATTAGTGTAATTGATGTGTATAGTATTACACCTATTACTAGCCATCTTAATACATTTAAAGGTAATGACTTAACTATATATGCAGCAATTATAACCCCTACTATACCACCTAATGTAATACCCATAGAAGCTCTTCTATCATAAGCACCTTCTTTAACAAATTTAACAGATGCCACCGGCATTAAAAATGCACATGAACCCATCATTATAGGAAACGCTACCTTTGGTGACATACCAAGCATATAAACTAAAGCCATACAAGGTGCATAAAGACCAATACCAGCAGTCATTAAAGCCCCAAGTATAAAGTTAGCAATTATACCGATTATTAATTTTCCGCCTGTTAGTCCTATAGCTTCTCCTCCACCAGGCATCCATTTCATTTGACCGGCAAGCATTAAAAATGCAGTTATAAATAAAGCAATACCCATTGTAATTTGAACTTTCTTTTCTGGAAGTTTTGAAACTATTCCTGCTCCTATCCATGCACCTATTGTCGCTGCAGCAATCATTGAAATTAAAGTAACCATTTCAACTTGAATAACTTTTATAAATATGAATGCTTCTACTATAACAGGTAAAGTACAAGAAACGTTTAAAGTACCCGGAATAACTCTGTCATGAACTTGCTTAAAAGCTCTTAATAATGCTGTTGTAGGAGCGAATGAACCTATTCCTAAAGTATCAAAGAAGTTAGTAACAAAACCTATAGAAGTAACTTTTACCCAAGAATTATCCTCTAAATTGTCCTTATGCTTCATAAAATCTTTTACAAAAACTGCAGTAAACCACGCACCAAAAGCAGCTAATGCCGACAAAACAGTAGTTATAACATTCATAAATTTCCCTCCTAAATTTAATATTTTTGATTTTCAATTGATTAACAAATGTTAAATTTTAACACTATAAATAAAAAGTATAACAGCCCTATAAATTTACTTATATTAAAATATACTAACATAAATATTAAGTTTTTGCAAAAATTTAATGCAAAATTTCACTTTTTATAATTTTTTGATAATTTTTATTAATTGATACTAATCTTCACCAATAAAAACTGTCAGGCAACAGCTTACAGCTTATTCCATTTTTAATCCCTTACTGTAACCTGTCACCTGTTCTCTGTTATTTTTAATCCTTTTCCATTTTCAAGATATTTTTTTAACAAAAAAGCTTATAATTTATTTTAATACGAAACCATATTTAAGTGGGTCATCAGGGTCTATTAAGAAATGATTAAATCCAGTTATATATGCAGAACCAGTAATTTCTGGTATAATAGCTTTGTAGCCTTTAACTTCAGTTGTTCCTACCACTCTACCTTTAAATAAAGTTCCCAATATACTTTCATATACAAATAATTCATTTTCTTTTATTTTGCCTTTAGAATATAATGTAGCTAATTTAGCACTAGTTCCTGTTCCACACGGTGACCTATCTACTTGTCCCTGTCCAAATATAACTACATTTTTTAAGTTAGCATCGGGATGAGTAGGTTCGTCATAAATTTCTACTAAATCTACTGTTTTTATATGCTCAAGCTCTGGATGTTGGATTTCAATAGACTTGTTAATAATATCTCTTATATTCAATCCTACTTCAATCAATTTTTGAGTATTTTGAGGGGCTACTTTTAGACCAAGCTGTTTAGCATCTACTATAGCAAAAAAGCTACCTCCAAAAGAAATGTCAAGTACAACTTTTCCTATTCCCGGAACATCAATTTCTACATCTTTTTTATAATGAAAAGCTGGAACATTTACTATAGATACCTCTTTTACTTTTCCATTTTCAACTTTTGCTTTAGCTTTTACTATACCTGCTGGAGTATCCATAACAACATTCGTATAAGGTTCTACTGCCTTAATAATTCCAGTTTCAATAGCTACGGTAACAGCTCCTATAGAACCATGACCACACATATTTAAATATCCGCCGCCGTCCATAAAAATTATTCCAAAATCTGCTTCTTCATGTACAGAAGAAGTTATAACTGAACCAAACATGTCATTATGCCCTCTTGGTTCAAGCATAATTGATTTTCTTATATGATCCATCTCATTTTCTAAGTATGCTTTTTTTTCTGCCATAGTTTTCCCTGGTATATTCGGGATACCTCCAATAACTATTCTAGTTGGTTCTCCCATAGTATGAGAATCTACAGCATGAATACTTCTTATCGCTCTCAATATTTATCCCCCCATCTTTTTTATTTTTAATTTTAATAATGCAAGAGCTTTTCTAGCATCTAAATGATTTACGTTGTTTTCTCCAACTACTTCTGTTTCTATGCCCTCTTTCGATTTGTTAAAATCTACTATGGTATCCATATATTTATTTGTAACTACAAATTTTGCCTGATTTCCTACAAAACTCATTCCTACAACAGGAATTCCTCTTTTTCCTATTTCTTCAATTGTATTAGCAAAATCAACATGAGAGTTTCCCCAACCATCAACAGAAATAATCACTCCATCGGCTCTCATTGCTTCAACCCATGCAGCAACTCTCTGTCCCACAAAGTATTTATCTTTATTATCTTGAGGAGTACCTACAATTATTACTCCCAACAAATCAGTATCATCATCATTTGATACAACATCTAAAAGGGGGTCTCTAAAATGATGTAATGAAGTTTCTTTAGTTGAGGGACCTATTCCCATAATCCTCACCTCTTAAGTCATCGCTTTTAAAGCACCATCTCTATATTCATTAGGCGATAAAATAATAGGTACATTGCCTAAGTCTATATTAGACCATCCTCCCTTAATTCCTGAAGGTTCGTCTGGAAATAATTGATTATCATGCATTGCACCTTGGCCGCCTACCTGCTTAACAATGACAATTTTCTTCTTACCGGGTCTTATCTTATCGAAAAATTCATGAGACTCTGTAGCAGTTCTTCCATCTAACTGCTTTAATATGTTTCTGTAAATTTGAATAAATTCATCACATGTCTTATGAATCGCTGTAGTTATACGCCTGTCAATATGAAGTCCTGACTTTAAGATTACATCAAAATGAATAATGTAATCATTTCTAGAAGGTGTTCCTGCTCTATTGAATATAAGTTTTTCCCTCAATATTCCATTAGATGAACCAAAATTGCTAAGCTGTATACCTTCTGAATCTGCTCCAGTAAGTAAAACATAAACACCTGTTAAAGTATGAGTAATTCCTTCTCCAAGCCTACCTAATACCTTTGTAGATATAGGTATAATATCCATTATATTGTTAATTTCAATATCATAATTACCGGGTTCAATTATATTTATTTTTATCTTTTCAAATATATCTTCTGAAGAAGTAAAATAATCATCAAGTTTCTTATCAATTTTTAAAACTCCATTTTTTATAGAGCTTTTTTCTCCATACTCAACTTTATCTATATGAAAAGATTTTATAACAAGCCTTCTCATGATTTTTTCTTTTTTCATAACATCACCTTTATTTTTTTGTCTTCTCTACCCCTTAAACAAATAAGGGGTAGAGAAACAAAATTATACTTTAGCAACATATTCATATGGGAGAGGTACTATTTTCCCTGGAGTTGATATTTCTATTAGTTGCTTTAAAGTATCTTTTACTATTGCTTTTTGCATTTCTGGATTATTTGGCTCACCAGCATTTGCACCCATTGGAACCAATGGAGCAACTGCTCTTGGAGAACCATTTTGTCTTACTACAGGAGGAAGTGCTGCAATAATTATAGTAGGTATTCCAGCTTCCTCAATCGCTCTCTGCACAATCACGGCAGAGCGGTGGCAAGTACCTCAGCCAGCAGTTAGAACAACTGCATCAACTTCTTCTTCTTTTAATCTTCTTGCTATTTCTGGACCAGTTTCTTCTCTAAATTTCTGCTGGTCTCCTCCACCACCCATGAAACCAAAATGTACTGGTGCAATTTCTTTGATAAATCCTTCTTCAACTAATTCTCTTAATCTATCTATTGGAAACATACAGTTTATATCTTTATTTACATCAGCATTATCGTATCCACCATGAGATACCATTAATTCACTTGAAGGTGTATCTCCAGGTATAACTCTAAAAGTAAAATCTCCTGCTAAATTAAATCTCTTATCTGATTTTAAATGCACACCAGCAGCTGTTACTAAAGCAACTCTCATCTCACTTAAATCTTTAGTAACTGGAGTCCATACTGGTGGAGGTGTAATAGGAACATAAATTTCTGATTGAAGTCCCTTTATTACTGTAAGACTCATTTATTTTCCCTCCTCTTTTCTCTTTTTATCTCTTTCAATATTATCTACATATTTTTGATTAACTTCACCACTTAAAACTTCAGGATAGCTCATAAAAAATCCTACTTCTTGCCCAAGTTTCAAATCATAGTCAGTAATGAGCATCCTCTTTGGAACTCTTAAATGTCCAATTCTTCCTTTTAAATCTATTCCAACTAATCCATCTTTTATTTCAACTATTACTCCTTCAAAGAACCTCGTATTAAAACCGTATTTTAATCTATCCATATTTTTAACCACCTAAAATTACTCTTCTTCTTTTTCGTATATTTCTCTTCTCTTCTTACTCTTTGGTAAAATTTGTTCATTTTCAACTAATTCTATCTTTTGTCCTAATTCTTTCTCTATAAGTTCTATATTGTTGAGTTTAACATTGTTGTTCCATTTTCTCTCTGAAGGTTTTACTTCTTCTCCTGCCATAACTGTTTTAAGCATAGCTAATGCTCTTATTGCATCTTCTCTACATAATGTGTTGTTAGATAAAATTTCATTTTCAATTCCTTGTTTAGACTTATTAAGGTCTACCATATATTTCATATGTTCATTACCTACAACTAGAGCTCCTTGAACTGCAGCAAATGTCATACCTACAACTGGAACTCCTCTCTTACCAACTTGTTCATGGTGACTAGCAAAATCTATATGGTTATTTCCAAAACCTTCTGTAGTTATTATAGCTCCATCTACATCCATAGCTTCTACCATCATACCTAGTCTCTCAGATACATAGAATTTTTCAGAATTTATTTGAGGAGAACCTACAAATATAACTCCAGCTAAATCTATTTCTTCATCATTCATGGCTTCAATTACTAGAGGCTCTCTCCAGTAATGTCTTGAAGTTTCTTTAGATGCAGGTCCTATACAAGTCAATGCATGAATACCACCATCTAAAACTTCAAGTGGTGATAATACTACAGGTATATTGCCTAAATCAACATTAGGTTTTGCACCTAAAACTCCAACTGGTTCAACAGGTAAAATCAAGTTGTCATGCATTGCACCCTGTCCCATTATCTCTTTTATAATAACTACTTTCTTCTTACCTGGTCTTCTATATTGCACTAGTTCTTCTGTATCTACTACTAAACTGTCATCTAACTTCTTCATAGCTTCTCTAATTTCTTGAGTAATATAGTCAGAAGCTTTATGAGCTGCAAGAGGACCTGGTCTTTCCATATTTGTATGTTCTTTTATAACAACTTCTGTCTTTATGAATATTTCACCTTTTTCTGGTGCACCTGGTCTTCCCCACATAATATTTCTTTCAAGTATTCCTTCAGAAGAACCAAACTCTCCTATTTGTACTCCTTTTTCATCTGTACCTGTTACCATCATTATAACGCCATCTAAAACTCTTGTTACACCACTACCTATTTTACCTTCTTCTTTAACTGCTATAGGCTGAACATCCATGATAGTTTCGCTGTACTCATCATACTTGTCAGGAGTTATTATATCTATTTTTATACTTACAACTAAATCATCAGCTTTAACAGCATCATTACAAATATCTTTTCTAATGTAAAGAGTAGTTCCTTCTATTTTTGTTTCATCACCAAATTCAACTTTGTCTATTTTATAATGTTTTTTAACTAACCTTCTCATTTCTTTTGGTTTAACTTCTTCATTAGCTTCAACATTTACAGATTTAGCGTCAGTTAAATCAGGAGCATTACCAACAACTTGACCTGCATTAGCTACTGGTGCTCCAACAACTTGACCTGCAATACTTAAAGGTATTTCTAAATTAATATCCTTACCTTCTCCTATGTGAATTCTTACACTACCAGCTGCTGCACTGACTGGTGGTAATGGTGGTAATGGCGGAGCTACCTTAGGCTCATCTTTTTTATCTTCTTTTACATCTCCTGCTGTTTCTTTAGTTTCTTCTATTGTATTTATACCTTCTAATAAATCAGGAGTTAATGGAGTTAGCGCATCAACAGTTTTAGTTAATTTAGCACCTAAAACTTCTCCTATTTTCAAACAATTATCAGGTATTTCTAAAAGCCCTGAATCTTCTAAATCTGGAAAGATATTAGGGTCTTCTAAATTTGATGGTTCAATTACTGTGCCTGCTTCAAATCTACAGCATGTAACAGCAAAATCATTTGCATGCTGCTTTGCAGTTTCAGCTGTAATTGACATAACAATCCCTCCTCTAACATTAATTAATATTTATTTATAAATTATTTCTTTCTTCTATATAATCTATGACCAGCAGCTCTTAAAACATGGTCAGTACTATGATAAACTGCGACTCCTACCCTAGGAGCAACTTTCATAACTGTGTTAGTTCAATCCTCACAAGTTCCAGTTATTATAACCTGTGCTCCATGTTTTTTCAAATATAAAACTTTTTCTGCTTGACCTGGACATACACCGGGCTTATCACATCTATACCTGCCATTAACTTCTACCATTCTCTTACATTTTGTAGAAGCTACTATTTCTGCTCCCATTCCTTTAGCTATTTCTTCAAGCCTAGCTTCTTGAGCCCCACATTCACATGCAATTACTCCTACTTTTCGAGTTTCCTTTGGAAATGGTAAACTTACCAATACTCCTCCAGTCGTCTTTGTTACAGGAGAATCTTCTTCTCCATGTTTTCCTGTAAATGGACCTCCAAGAACTATTTCACCATATGGCTCAACATATCCGCCACATTTATCAATAAAATATTTTACAGGCATTCCTAAAGGTACATCTAAAAATACTTTTCCTTCTGGTCTATCTTTTACTCTCCCTCCAACAGTCAAATCCTTTGTAATAACAGGTCTTCTCTCTTCTATTGCTAAAACTATATTTTTTATAGTTTCCACATTTAGAACTACAGCATTTGCTTCAATTGGAAGCTGACCTGGCTGTAATTCTACACCTAGCAATTCTCTTATTATTACTCTTTCATCTCCTGCTGGATACATATCTGGTAAAAACTTAACTTCTATGTTCTCTTCTTCCTTACAAACTTTTCCCATAGATATAATGGCTTTTTTATGTTTAGGCTTTATAGCTATATATCCCTTAGAAGCATTTGTTATTTCCATAACATATTTAATGCCTCTTAATATTGTTTCAGGATTTTCCTCAACAAACCTTATATTATGATTTAGAATTGGTTCACATTCAGCAGAGTTTACTATTATATATCCACCTTTTAAATCTGCTTTCAATTTTATATGAGTTGGGAAACCTGCTCCTCCAGCACCAACTATTCCTGCTTCTTTTATTGCTTCAAGATAATTGTCAGTCTCCTTAATCTTCACATATTCCTCTGGTTGATTTTCAAAGGCTTCTATAACTATGCTGTCATCTTTTATTTCTACCACTTTTCCATATACACTAGAATGTATATTGGCTCCTAAACCATCTGGCAGTGCAACTAACTGTCCTTTTTTAACTTCTTCACCTACTTTAACTATAGGCTTACATAAATTTCCTACATGCTGTTTTAAAGGAAGTACTATTCTCAAATCTTCACCTCCTTACTTTATCAATTACTCACTTATTAATAAAGCAAATGTCGTGCCAACTTCATATGTTAATTTATAAAAATTCTTTATATCTGCATTTAACAGTATTTAATTTAATAATAGAAATCTACAAATTTTTAATTTAACAAATAAATTGTCGTATTAACGTCAGTTTTTTGTACACCATTATACATATAAAAATTAATATCTCTTATAAATGTCTATTTTAAGCAATCTTTACAAGCAAAAAAAAATGTCAATACTTTGACGTTTGTCAATTAATTGACATTTATTTATCTGCACTTATTCCATAAACATCCATTTTATAATACAATGTACTCCTTGGAATATTAAGTAGCTTTGCAGCTTTTGCTTTTTTTCCTTTTGCCAATTTCAAAGCTCTTTTAATAGTATACACTTCTACCTGTTTTATTGCCTCATTTAAATCTAAAGGATATTTTTCTTCTTTTTTTAATTTTTTTACTTTGTCAATTATGTAATTTGGAATTAATTCCTTAGTAATTACTCCATCCTTACATAAAACTATCAAATTTTCAATAGTATTCTTTAATTCTCTAATATTCCCCGGCCACTCATACTTTTGCAGTATATCAATTACTTCCTTTTCTATTTTAGGTGGACTTATATTATTTTTTTCGCTCAATTCCTTTAAAAAATTATGCGTGAGTAAAACTATATCATTTTCTCTCTCTCTTAATGGAGGCAATTTTATTTCAACAACATTTAATCTATAATATAAATCATCTCTAAATTTTCCTTCTTCAACCATCTTCTTTAAATCTTTATTAGTTGCTGAAATAACTCTAACATTTACACTTATACTTTTTTCTCCTCCAACTTTTCTAATTTCCCTTTCTTGCAGAACTCTCAACAATTTTGCCTGCATATACATAGGCATATCTCCAATTTCATCTAAAAAAATAGTTCCATTATTAGCCAATTCAAATATGCCTATCTTGCCCTTTCTCTTAGCACCTGTAAATGCACCTTCTTCATATCCAAATAGTTCACTTTCAAATAATTCTGCCGGAATAGCACTACAATTAACAGGAACAAACAGTCCTTTCCTATTACTATAGTCATGTATAGCTCTAGCAAAAACTTCCTTTCCTGTACCACTTTCTCCTGTGATTAATATCGTTGCATCAGTTTTTGCAACTTGTCTAGCTATTTCTATACTCTTTAACAGCTTCTTACTTCTTCCAATAATATTTCCAAAATTATCACTTGAAAACTTCTTAACTTCACTTTTTAAAAATTTTAATTCACGAGTTGCCTTTTCTAATTGATGTGATAATTCCTTTACTTCTGTTACATCTCTATCTGTAGATACAACTCCAATAAATTCATTATTTATAAATACTGGAAAGACACTAATTATAATATGTGCATTTTCACAAGGTGAATGATACCTATTTCTTATAGGCTTTCTTGTATCTAAAACTTTAACCATTATAGCATTTGGAAAAACTTCTTTTATATTTTTTCCTAATATTTTTTCCATTTTGACATTGTATAATTCTTCTGCCTTTTTATTCCAAAGTACAACTATCCCCTTTTTATCTATAGCACATACAGCTTCATGTATGTTATTGATAATATGACTTAACTTTATTCCAAATTGTTCCATTTTCATATAGAAAAAATCTCGTATTTCTTCTACTCTTATTACACCTATCAATTTATCATTTTCGACAACTGGCAGCCTTCCAATCCCTTTTTCAACCATAATATCTCTGCAGTTTAACAAACACTCATTTTTATTAATAGTTATAACATTTCTTACCATAAATTGTTCTATATTAGATTCTACATTAAAAATATCATCTCCTATTTTAGAAATATCAGTTAAAGTCAATATACCTGCTAATTTCCCTTTATTATTTAAAACAAATATTTCTGTTAAATTTTTCTGAAGCATTTTCTTAACAGCTGATTTCAAACTGCATTTTTCATCAAGAGAAATAAAATTTTTAGACATAACATCTTTAGCTAAAGTCTGATTAGACATAAAAAACATGAATATATCACTCCTATAAAACATAGTGTTTAGCTTATTTCCAAACACTGTAAATAAAATCTTTAAATCTATGAAAATTTTTTTATCTAATGGAAATATAATTCAAAGACCTCTGCTTGATAATAAAATTTGACGAAACACTGGAGGGAAAAGAATATGATATGACTTTCTTTATAAATAGAATACTATAGCTTCTGTAATAATACAAACTATTTTTTTATTAGTTTTTAAAAACTATAACTATTTTAGAACTAATTTGTTAAGTTTCACTTCTTTACAGAGGAAATTACACATGTGTAATTTCCTCAAAATTATCTATAATTTTTTTCTCTAACTCTAATATATATTTATTTTTCAAACTCCGCTCTCTATGAGGAATTTCATTTACCATTCTCAATTTTACATTTGTTGGTTTTTCGCTGAGAACATAAATATCATGTCCAAGAAGCAGCGCTGCATGAATATCATGGGTTACAAAAAAAACTAATCTCTTATCTACTTCCCACAACTTTATAAAACAATCTATAAGTTTAAATTTCAATTCAAAATCTAATGATTTAAACGGTTCATCCATCAAAAGTACATCTGAAGGATATGCAAATGCTCTTGCTATAGCTGCTCTCTGCTTCATTCCTCCACTCAATTTATTTGGATAATAATTTCTAAACTCCATTAAGTTTACCATTTTTAAATATTTTGTAATTACTTTTTCTCTTTCTTTCATTGCCATTTTATCTTTTAATATAAAATCAATATTTTCCCAAACTGTTTTCCACTTAATAAGTCTCGGTTCTTGAAATAAATAGCTTATCTTTTTATTCTCTAATCCAATAACTTTTCCTTTATCAGGCTGTATAATCCCAGCTAAAATATTGAGTAAAGTCGTCTTTCCACATCCAGATGGTCCTAATATCGCTATAATCTTTTTTCCTTCTATATGCATTGTAAAATTTTCCAAAACTTTTAATCCTTTATAACTTTTATAAATATTATCTATTTTAATAAAAGCCATATAATCACTTCCATTTTTCTATCCTATTTTGAAGCTTTAAAAGACTGTAGTCAAAAATAGCAGATATTATAACTGCAATAATAACCCAAGAAAATACTCCTGCTGTATTTAAATTATACTTTTCAAATTGAAGTCCTTCTCCTATCGATACAACCGATTGACTTAAAACTTCAGCAGCTATAACAACTTTTAGATTTAATCCTAAACAAGTTACAGCACCAGCCATAAGATAAGACAAAATAGATGGAAAATATATCTCCTTAATAATTCTCCACTTCTTTACTTTATATATGTTGGCCATTTCAATCAAATCCTCATCTACATTTCTTATTCCTTCAATTATGTTAGAATATAAAATAGGAAATATTATTAAAAAACCAACAAGTATTGGAGTATATTCTGAACCGAGCCATATCAATGATAATAAAATTATTGCAATGGATGGTGTTGATTTTATAATACCTACTATTGGTTTAAAAATATAATGTACCGGTTTAAATATACCACTTAATATTCCAATAATAACTGCAAGTATTAATGATATAAAAAAACCTGTCAAACTTCTAAATATAGTATTAAAAACAGCCCGTAAAAAAGTTTTCTGCTTAATAATACTTATAAGTTCTATTAATGTTTTTTCTGGTGAAGGAAGCATTATCTCAGAATCTATAATTAATGATAAAAATTTCCATAGCATTATCAAAACTGCTATGGAAATTAGTAAGTACAACCTATCTTTCAAAATAGAATTCATCTTCTGGAAGTTTACCTCCTATTGATTCAGGTGAAAAATCAAATAACACCTTCAAATATTCTCTTATAGCTGACTTTGCATTTGAAGCATCTACATACTTTATATTACTTCTTGGAATAGCTTTTTCCACTATTTTAGCATTAAGACCTATATTTAAATCTTCTACATATGTACCTGCTTTATCTGGATTATCATTAACCCATTTTATGCTATTTTCATATTCAGTAAGAAATTTATCTACTACTTTAGGGTACTTTTCTAAAACTTCATTTTTAATTATCAAAGAAGATTGTGGATAACTTTCATATCCGGTTAATTTTTTCCACTCTTTTTGCATATCTATATAGATTTTAATATCTTTATTTTTCATAAGGACTGTTGTAAGCATGGGTTCAGGAATTATACCTATAGTATTTTTTCCAGCTATCATCGTTTGTGCAAGTTCCTGAGGAGAAGATAAATAATTTAATTTTAAATCTTCATCTGGATTTAATCCATTTTTAGAAAGTAAATATCTAAATAATATATCCGGAGTCAATCCTCTACCAATAGTTACTACTTCTTTGTTTTTTAAATCATTCCATTTTTCTACATTTTCAGTCCCAGCTACATATAGTACACCCCAAATAGTTGGTGCTGCCAATTTATACGGCACACCCTTATTATATAATTTAGCTGCCAGATTAGTTGGCACAACTGCAAAATCAACTTCTCCAGATATTATTTTAGCTGCTAATAAATCTGGCGATTTAATGGATTCATAAATCACTTCTATATTATCCCCAAAACTAGGCTTATCTTTAAACATTTTGATAAGACTTACCGTAGTTGGTCCACTAGGAGCAGCTACTTTTAATGTGATTTTTTCATTTTCTTTTTCATCTACTACATTCTTTTCTTGTTTTTCTTCAGCAGGTTTTGTATTTTCTGATGCAGGCAAACATCCCGTAAAGACTAATGCAAACAATGTCAAAATTAAACTTAAAGAAATAATTTTTTTCACTTTTCTCTCCCTCCCTAAATTTATTAATCATTCTAAATTATCTTCTAAAATTCCTAATTCTATTAAATAACTTTTATCAATTTATTATATCATAAACCGACAACTTCTTTAGAGGTTTTTTGCAATATCCCTACCTGCAGCATATCCCATTGAAAATGCAGCTTGTAAATTATATCCACCTGTATCTCCGTCAACATCAAGAACTTCTCCAGCAAAATACAATCTTTTCAAAATCTTTGATTCCATAGTCTTATGATTAACTTCTTTTAAAGATACTCCGCCTCTTGTAGCCATAGCAATATGATAATCACCTAATTTTTCCACTTCCATAGGAAAAGACACAAGCATTTTAATAAGCTCATTTCTTTTCTCTTTACTAAGTTGTGAACACTTTTCTTCTTCTATTCCAGCAATTTTAAGTATCTTTTCAACAAATCTTTTAGGCAGTAAATACTCTTTTAAAAAAGTCTTTATCATTATTTTACCATTCGACTGAAGTTTTCTTACAAATTCACTTCTAAAATCTTCTTCATTTTCTGTTCTTACAAAATTAATTTTTATTACATCTCCAGCAACTACATAACGTGAAAAATTTAATATTCCCGGTCCTGAAATATTTCTATGAGTCAAAAGAACATCTCCAACAGTTTCCCTTATTTTTCTATTATTTCTCCAAAGTGATATAAACACATTCTCAAAAGATATACCTGATAATTCCTTAAAAGGATATTTCTTTATAAATAGTGGAGTAAGCGAAGGTGCTAAAGGCTCAATAGTATGTCCTAAAGAATTTGCAAATCTATATCCATCTCCTGTTGAACCAGTTGCACCATAAGATTTTCCACCAGTAGCTATTACTAAAAAATTAGATTTATATACTTTCTCAACTGTCTTTATTTTAAACTTTCTTTCCTCTTTATCATATATAACTCCCTTTACATTTTTATTATACCTTATATCTACTCTTCTCTTTTCACATTCTTTAAGCAGTATATTTAAAATATCAAAAGCTTTTAAAGTCTCTGGAAATATCTTACCATTTTCATTACTAATAAAATCCAGACCTCTTTTTCTAAAAAAATCTAACAAATCATCATTATTAAAATTATATAATACATGTCTTAAAAATCTGCCATTTTCACCATAATGATTTAAAAACTCTTTTATACTGCCATCATGAGTTAAATTACACTGACCTGCACCTGATAAAAGAAGTTTCCTTCCAGCAGTTTTATTTTTTTCAAGTATAACAACTTTTCTATCATCTCCACTACAATTAATTGCTGTAAATAAACCAGCAGGTCCAGAACCAATAATTACTACATCACAAATCTCCATACATATAACCTCCAAATATATCGTATCTATAAGAATTACCTTCCATGCTATTATACATACAATTTTAGTGTAATCTATATTTTATTTAAACACTATATAATTATACACAGAAAAAAAGAAATTGTTTTCCCAAATTTTTTATAAAAAAAGTACTTGATTTTATAAAAGTTTGTGATATTATTAACATGTAAAACAGCTTCGAAATCAAAAAATTTATATTTTTATTTCAAATTAACATTTTAAGCAATATATGTAAAAATCATGCCAACCCCCTTAAATATTAAGATTTTTTAATATTATCATAAAAAATACATATATCAATAAAATAATTAATAAATTATTTTTGCTCATATTTTTTCCTTTATAATACTTTTATGTTAATGTATGTATTTTTTAAAAAATCATGTTTGTTAATTTTTTAACTAATTAGAAAGAGGTGTTAATTATGTCTGTTAAAAATGTTGAAGATTTAATGAAAAAATTAGAAGAAGTAAGAAGAGCTCAAAAAAAATATTCTACTTATACTCAAGAACAAGTAGATGAAATTTTCAGACAAGCTGCTATAGCTGCAAATAATGCTAGAATTAAACTTGCAAAAATGGCAGCTGAAGAAACTGGTATGGGAATTGTAGAAGATAAAGTTATAAAAAACCACTTTGCATCTGAATACATTTACAATAAATACAAAGATGAAAAAACTTGTGGAGTTATTGAAAGAGATGAATCATTTGGCATTACAAAAATTGCAGAACCAATAGGTGTTATAGCTGCAATTGTTCCAACTACAAATCCAACTTCAACTGCAATATTTAAAGCTCTTATAGCACTAAAAACTAGAAATGGTATTATTTTTTCACCTCATCCAAGAGCAAAAAAATCAACAATAGCAGCTGCTAAAATAATTCTAGAAGCAGCAGTTAAAGCAGGAGCTCCAGAAGGAATTATAGGATGGATAGATGAACCTTCTCTAGAGCTTTCACAATGTGTAATGAGAGAATCTGATTTAATCCTAGCTACTGGCGGACCCGGAATGGTTAAAGCAGCTTATTCATCAGGTAAACCAGCTATAGGAGTTGGTGCTGGAAATACTCCTGCTATAATAGATGAAACTGCACATATAAAAATGGCAGTAAACTCAATTCTTCTTTCAAAGAGTTTTGATAATGGAGTTATTTGTGCTTCAGAACAATCTGTAATTGTCCTAGAAAAAGTTTATGATGAAGTTAAAAAAGAATTTTCAGAAAGAGGAGCTTATTTATTAAAGAAAGATGAAATAGAAAAAATTAGAAAAATTATTTTAGTTAACGGTTCTATAAATCCTAATATAGTTGGTCAATCAGCATATAAAATAGCTGAAATGGCAGGAATTAAAGTTCCAGAAAATACTAAAGTTCTCATTGGAGAGGTTGAATCTACAGAAGCTAGTGAACCTTTTGCACATGAAAAATTATCACCAATCCTTGCCCTATATAAAGTAAAAAGCTTTACTGAAGCTCTTGATAAAGCTGAAAAACTCGTTGAACTTGGAGGTTTTGGACATACTTCTGTACTTTATACAGACCAAGTCAAATCTAAAGATAGAATTGAAAAATTTAGTGAAGTAATGAAAACTGGAAGAACTATAATAAATATGCCTTCTTCTCAAGGTGCAATAGGAGATATATACAACTTTAAACTTGACCCTTCTTTAACTCTAGGCTGCGGCTCTTGGGGTGGAAACTCAGTATCAGAAAATGTTGGAGTAAAACACCTTTTGAATATAAAAAACGTAGCCGAGAGGAGAGAAAATATGCTTTGGTTTAGAGTTCCTGAAAAAGTATACTTTAAATATGGATGCTTAGCAACAGCTCTAAAAGAATTAAAAGATATGAATAAAAAGAAAGCATTTATTGTAACTGATAAAGTACTTTATAATTTAGGTTTTGTAGATAAAATTACAAAAGTACTAGAAGAAATGCAAATAGACTTTAAAGTATTTTTCGATGTAGAACCAGACCCAACTCTAGCTATTGCTAAAAAAGGTGCTGAAGAAATGAGAAGCTTTGAACCTGATACAATTATAGCCTTAGGTGGCGGTTCACCAATGGATGCTGCTAAAATAATGTGGGTAATGTATGAACATCCAGACGTTAGATTTGAAGATTTAGCAATGAGATTTATGGATATAAGAAAAAGAGTTTATAAATTCCCAAAAATGGGAGAAAAAGCTATGATGGTAGCAATACCAACTTCAGCTGGTACCGGTTCAGAAGTAACTCCTTTTGCAGTTATAACAGATGAAAAAACTCAAATTAAATATCCATTAGCTGATTATGAACTTACTCCAGATATGGCTATAGTAGATGCAGAACTCATGATGAATATGCCAAAAGGATTAACAGCATCATCTGGTATTGATGCATTAACTCATGCTATAGAAGCATATGTTTCCGTATGTGCTTCAGAATATACTAATGGTATGGCACTAGAAGCTATTAGACTAATATTTAAATACCTACCTCAAGCATACAATGATGGTCCAAATAATATAAAAGCTAGAGAAAAAATGGCTCATGCTTCAACTATGGCAGGTATGGCATTTGCTAATGCTTTCTTAGGTGTATGTCATTCAATGGCTCACAAATTAGGTTCTATGCACCATGTACCTCATGGTATAGCAAATGCTCTATTAATTAATGAAGTTATTAGATATAATGCAGTAGATAATCCTAGAAAACAAGCTACTTTCCCACAATATAAATATCCAAATGCTAAATGGAGATATGCTAGAATTGCTGATTATTTACAATTAGGTGGAAATACAGACGAAGAAAAAGTAGAATTATTAATTAAAGCTATTGACGATTTAAAAGCTAAATTAAACATACCAAAAACTATAAAAGAAGCAGGAGTTTCTAAACAAAAATTCTTTGGAACGTTAGATGAAATGAGTGAAAAAGCATTTGATGACCAGTGTACTGTATCTAATCCAAGATATCCTCTAATTAGTGAAATTAAGCAAATGTATATAAATGCATTTGGAAAAACTGAAAAATAATTATTCATGTATATAACATAAAAAATTAGCGAAGAATTAATTCTTCGCTAATTTTTTATGTTAATTTTAACCTTTCATAACTTCCTTATTCCTTCTAGCAAAATCTACAAATTTAAATTTGTCTGGTCTATGTCTTGATTCACTGTACTGAAAAAGACTAGCATCATCTAAATATATATAACTTTTTACAACAACAACCATATTATAGCCTTCCAAATCTAAATATTTTTTATCATCTTCTGTAGCTATTTGAACTGTAATTTCCTTTTTAGCAAAACTAATCTTAAGTCCTAATTTACTTTCTAAATACTCATATATTGAATCTTCACATATATCTTTAGTTAATAATGGTACAAATTTTTTATTAAAATAATCCTTATCTAAAATTATTTTTTTATTATCGATTTCCCTTACCCTTATAACTTTCCAAACATGTTCATCTCCCGATATTTGAAGCTGTTTCATCAAATAACTATCAGGTTTTATTACAGATAATTCTTTTAAAATCGTATTTGCATTTAAACCAATTTTCTTGCTCAATTCTTTAAAACTTATCAAACCCGAAACTGGAAAATTAAACTTGTGTATATCCAGTACAAATGACCCTTTCCCCTTTATCTTCTGTATATAGCCATTTTGCTCTAACAAATTCAATGCATTTCTTATCGTAGCTCTAGATACATTATACTCCCTCATCAAGTCATTTTCTGATGGAAGCTTTGAATTTGGTTTAAAATAGTTATTTTCTATCTTATTTAAAATCTCATTGTAAATATTCAAATACTTTTTATCCATACTTTATCACCTTGTAGACACTCACTTCTAAAAATTAATTTTTAAAAAACATATATAAAATAGTTTAACAACTTTACCATTATTTTTCAAGGTGATATACAATGGATTCATATGGTCTTAAATTTATCTTATGAAAATTTTCTGACGAATCATTATAATTTGAAAGTAAAACTTTGCTCTTATACTCTTTAAAATCTAATTCATCAGGCAACTCAAACATAGTGTATTTCCCATAAAAATTATTAACTACCAAAAGTTTTTCATTTTTATATTCTCTTATATAAGCAAATATATCATTATGTTCTTTTAATATCATTTTAAAATCTCCATAAGCAATTACATCATATTCCTTTCTCAAATTTATCAACTTTTGATAATGATAAAATATAGAATCTTCATCTTTTAAAGCTTTTTCTACATTTATTTCCTTATAATTTTTAGCTAGAGAAATCCACGGAGTTCCTACAGTAAATCCTGCATTTTCATCACTATTCCACTGCATTGGAGTACGAGAATTATCACGTGATTTACATTGAAGTATCTTAATTATTTCACTTTCTTTTTTGCCTTCTTGCTTTAATATATTATAGTAATTTATCGACTCTACATCTCTATATAATTCTATACTATCAAAGTATGGATTTGTCATACCAATTTCTTCACCTTGATAAATGTAAGGCGTTCCTCTTAACATGTGTATTACTGTAGCTAACATCTTTGCTGATTCTTTACGATACTTTTTATCATCACCAAAACGTGATACAATACGAGGCTGATCATGATTACACCAAAATACTGCACTCCAACCATTGCCTTTTTGCATTCCTACCTGCCAATTATCAAATATCTCTTTTAGTTTTATAAAATCAAAATCCATAAGTGTCCACTTATCGCCATTTCTATAATCTACCTTCAAATGATGAAAATTAAATACCATAGATAGCTCTTTTTCTTTTGGATTTGAATATTTAATACAATTATCTATAGTTGTAGATGACATCTCTCCCACTGTAATAATATCTTCATATTTTCCAAAAGTTTCTCTATTTAATTCTTTTAAATACTGATGTATTCGAAAACCATCTGTATAAAAACAGCGACCATCTCCTTTATAATCATCTTCATATACATCTGGCTTTGAAATCAAATTAATAACATCAAAACGAAATCCTTTTACTCCTTTTTTTATCCAAAAATTTACAATATCGTATATTTCTCTTCTCAGTTCTTCATTCTTCCAATTTAAATCAGCTTGAGTTACATCGAACAAATGTAGATAATATTCATCAAATCTTTCTACATACTTCCATGCAGAACCGCCAAATTTAGACAGCCAATTTGTCGGCTCTTTCCCATCTTTTCCTCTTTTAAATATATAGTAGTTTTTATATTTTTTATCACCTTCCATAGCTCTCTTAAACCATTCATGCTGTATAGAAGTATGATTAAATACCATGTCCAGCATTATACCAATGCCTCTTTTATCTGCTTCAAACACTAATTCCTCAAAATCCTCCATAGTTCCAAAACGTGAATCAATATTATAATAATCTGCAACATCATATCCATTGTCATTTTGAGGCGAAATGTAAAAAGGCGTAAGCCATATATAATCTACTCCTAAAATCTTTAAATAATCTAGCTTTTCAGTTACTCCTCTTAAATCCCCAAATCCATCTTTATTAGAATCATAAAATGATTTAGGATATATTTGATAAATTACACTTTTTCTAAAATCCTTCATAACTACATCTACTCCTTTAATTTATACAACTTATACTACAACAGAAAAAGAGTGGGACTAATCTCCCACCTTACTTTTTTCAGTTTTATAATTATTTTTGAGCTGCTATTTTTCTCTTAGCAAAAAAAATCGTCAATATAAAAGGCACTATAATGGCAACTAACATTGCTATAGCAAATGTCATCATGTTTTGTGGTTTTATAGACAATATACCCGGCAATCCTCCAACTCCAATTGAGTTGGCCATAACTCCTGTACCTACTGATATAACTGCTGCAATAGCAGAACCAATCATAGCAGCTAAAAATGGATATACATATTTTAGATTGATACCAAACATTGCCGGTTCAGTTACACCTAAATAACATGATATTGCCGCTGGAATAGAAATCTGTTTTTCTTCTTCATCTTTTCTATTGACATAAATCATTCCTAAAACAGCTGAACCTTGAGCAATATTAGATAGTGCAATCATTGGCCATAGGTTAGTTCCTCCTAACTCACTCATCAATTGTAAATCTATTGCATTTGTCATATGATGAAGACCAGTTATTACCAATGGAGCATAAGTAAAGCCAAATACTGCAGCAAACAACCATCCAAATGTTGACGTTAATCCGGAGTATACTACTTTTGAAATAGCAGCTCCTATTTTCCAACCAATTGGTCCTAATACTACATGAGCTAATAAAACTGTTGGTACTAATGAAAAGAACGGAACTATAATCATTGAAATATAACCCGGTGAAATTTTACGCACCCAAATTTCTAAATTTGCTAATGTAAAACCTGCCAATATAGCTGGTATAACTTGTGCTTGATACCCTATCATCTTTACCTGTGCAAATCCAAAATCCCAAACCGGAGGTTCAGCACCACCTGCTACAGCATAAGCATTTAAAAGTTGTGGAGATACTAAAGTAATGCCTAAAACAATTCCTAAAATCTGCGTAGTTCCCATTTTCTTAGAAATTGACCATGTAATTCCCACTGGTAAAAAGAAAAATATAGCCTCACCAATCAACCATAAAAAATGATGTACACCTGCCCAAAATTGAGAAACTTCTGTCAACGTTTTAGTTCCATTTTCTAATAGCTTAATATCACCTATAAGATTTCTAAATCCTAAAATTAAACCACCAACAACAATTGCTGGAATTAAAGGTGCAAAAATCTCTCCTAAATGTGAAATCAATCTTTGAAGTAAATTCATATTCTGTCGTCCCACTTTTTTTGCCTCATCTTTACTTACACCGTCTACACCCGATACTTTTACAAAATCATTATAAAAAGTTGACACTTCATTTCCTATTATTACTTGAAACTGCCCTGCTTGTGTAAACGTACCTTTTACTATTTTTATTCCTCTAATTTTCTCAACATCAGCTTTTTTATCATCATTTAATACAAAACGCATACGTGTAGCACAATGCGATACTGCAGCAATATTTTCTTTACCACCAATATATTCTAGTAGCTGTCGTGCTTCATTAGCAAACTTGCCATTATTACTCACACTAATACCTCCCTACTTTTTATATCAATTTCATTTTAAATTATTATATTTACTCTTTGTTGAAAACTGAAAACCTTTTCTCTTTTGCATCTTGTACGTACAAGTTTTTCTTAAATTAATTATAACTTGTACGTACAAGTTAGTCAATACGTTTTCCCACTTTTTATAAAAAATACTTAAATCATCTTAATATAAATTTTTAGCTTTAAAATTTGACAAAAAAAGAAAAGCATAATATGATATGCTTTTTTATCATTACTTAACAAATTTTAATATTAATTATCAATAATAGCACTCTATTTTAGAGTGCTATTTTCCCAATATCTTTTCTATACTGTTTTCCTTCAAAATCAATTTTATTAATATTTTTATATGCAATTTCTCTAGCTTCTCTTATAGAATTTCCTAGTGCAACAACTCCTAAAACTCTTCCTCCATCAGTTACAATATTTTCTCCATCAAATTTTGTTCCAGCATGAAATACTAAACAATCATTGATATTTTTTAATCCATTTATAATTTTACCCTTTTCATACTTTTCTGGATAACCTTTAGAAGCTAACACTACACATACTGCCTTTTTATCTGACCATTTTATTTCCTGTTTATCTAACCTTCCATCTAAAATACTTTCTATTATCTCTACTAAATCTGTTTCTAATCTAGTAAGTACTACTTGAGTTTCAGGGTCTCCAAATCTTACATTAAATTCTAAAACTTTAGGACTTTTATTAGCTATCATTAAACCTATAAAGATTATACCCTTATAGTCTAATCCATCATCTCTCAAACCTTTAATAAAAGGCTTTAATATATCAACTTCTATTTTTTTCTCTAATTCTTCATCAAATAGTATACTTGGAGAATACGTTCCCATACCACCTGTATTAGGTCCTTTATCATCATCAAATGCTTTTTTATAATCTTGTGCACTAACCATTGGTACAATTGTCTTTCCATCTACAAAACAAAGTATAGATGCTTCTATTCCATCTAAAAATTCTTCAATAACTACCCTGCTTCCCGCTTCTCCAAATTTTCTTTCTTTCATTATCATCTCAAGAGCATTTAAAGCTTCCTTTTCACTTTTAGCTATTACAACACCTTTTCCTGCAGCTAATCCATCTGCTTTTATAACCATTGGAAAACCAAATATTCCAATATCTTTAATAGCTTCATTTACATCTGTATATTCTTTATATTTAGCTGTAGGTATATTATGTCTTATCATAAAATTCTTTGCAAAAGATTTACTTCCTTCAAGTCTTGCACAATCCTTATTTGGACCAAATATCTTCAAGCCTTCTCTTTGAAATCTATCTACAATTCCATTTACTAATGGAGCCTCCGGACCTACCACAGTTAAATCTATACCTTTATCCTTTGCAAAAGATAAAAGTCCATCTATATCTGTATCACTTATGTTAACGACATCAGCTATTTGAGCTATGCCAGCATTTCCCGGTGCACAAAATACTTTGCTAACCTTAGGACTTTGAGAAAGTTTCCATACAATGGTATGCTCACGCCCTCCACTGCCAACAACAAGGATTTTCATTATAACACCTCCAAAGTGGCTATATATAACCTATCACACAGTAACCTGCTACCTATAACTCATTCCTAATGTTTAAAATGTCTCATTCCCGTAAATATCATTGCTATTCCATACTTGTCAGCCGCTTCAATTGACTCTCTATCTCTTATAGAACCTCCCGGCTGAATTATAGCAGTAATCCCAGCTTTTGCTGCTGCTTCTACACAGTCACTAAATGGGAAAAATGCATCTGAAGCCATAACGCTTCCTTTAACATCTACAAAAGCTTGTTTTATTGAATTTTCTAAAGCCCATATTCTATTTACTTGTCCCGGTCCTATTCCTACAGTTTGCTTATCTTTAGCCAAAACTATACCATTTGACTTTACATGCTTACAAACTTTCCAAGCAAATATTAAATCTTCCATCTCTTTTTCCGTAGGTACTCTTTCAGTTACAACTTTTAAGTCGTCATAAAGCCTAAAATCAATATCTTGAATTAAAATACCTCCACTTACCTTTTTTATGTCAACTCTATTTTTCATCTGCTTTTTTTCTATGTCTTTAAGTTTTAAAATTCTTATATTCTTTTTTGATTTTAAAATTTCAAGTCCTTCTTCATCAAAATCTGGAGCTATAACTATTTCTATAAATATTTTATTTATTTCTTCTGCTGTCTTTTTATCTATCGCTTTATTTGCTGCTATTATTCCTCCAAATATAGATTTAGGGTCACATTCATATGCTTTCATATAAGCATCATATATATTAATTCCACATCCTACTCCACAAGGATTTGTATGTTTTACTGCAACTACAGTAGGCTCGTCAAATTCTTTTAATAATTCTAATGCACCATTTGCATCATTTATATTATTGAAAGAAAGCTCTTTACCACTAATTTGTTTTGCATTAACTAATGAGCCAGTATTTTTACCTATTTCTCTATAAAAAGCTGCTCTTTGATGGGAATTTTCTCCATATCTTAAATCTTGAACTTTTTCATACGTAATTGTCAATATTTCAGGAAACTTTTCATCATCTAATCTATCTTTCAAATAATTTGAAATAAGTGCATCATAATGAGAAGTATATTCAAATACTTTAAGTGCCAGTCTATACCTAGTTTCATAAGACACTTCTTTTTTTTCTATCAATTCATTTATTACTTTTTCATAATCTATCGGGTCAACTACTACAATTACATCTTTAAAATTCTTAGCTGCAGCCCTAAGCATTGTTGGTCCACCAATATCAATATTTTCTATTGCTTCTTCAAATGATGTATTTTCTTTTAAAATCGTCTCTTTAAATGGATATAGATTAATTACTAATAAATCTATAGGCTCTATATTAAGCTCTTTAAGTTGTTTCATATGATTTTCATTTTCTCTTACAGCTAAAATTCCTCCATGTATAACTGGATGAAGAGTTTTTACTCTACCGTCTAAACACTCAGGAAAACCTGTAATATCAGAAACATTAGTTACTTCTATACCATTTTCCACAAGTTTTCTAGCTGTTCCACCAGTAGAAATTATTTCAACTTCAAGTTCTTTTAACTTTTTAGCAAATTCTACAATACCTGTTTTATTTGAAACACTGATGAGTGCCCTCTTTATCAATAGAACAACCTCCTTAAATCTCGTTATATTACAAACTTTTTATACATATCTATTAATTACATGTAATCTAATATTTTTACTTTTCTTCCTATAACTTCAATTTTGCCTTCACAAAATAATTTAACTGCTAGAGGTAATAGCTGATGCTCTATTTTCAAAACTTTCTTTGAAAGAGTTTCTACCGTATCGTCAAAATCTATCTCTACTGCCCTTTGAAATATAACTGGTCCAGTATCCGTTCCTTCATCAACAAAATGCACAGTTGCACCAGTCAATTTAACTCCATAGTCTAAAACAGCTTTATGAACTTTCTCTCCATAATATCCTTTACCACAAAAACTAGGTATTAAAGATGGATGAATGTTTATTATTCTATTTCTATACATATTTACTATTCTCTCATTAAGTACACTCATATAACCTGCAAGAACTATTAAATCTATCTTCTTTTCATTTAGAATATCAATTAATTTTTTATCTCTATCTTCTCTTTTAGGATAATTCAATTTTCCTATATAAATCCCATCTATTCCATGTCTTTTAGCTCTTTTTAATGCATAAGCACCTTTTTTATTTGAAATTACTACTTCAATCTTTCCCTTTATTTCACCTTTTTCAATGGAATCTATCAAAGCCTGAAGGTTACTTCCATTACCTGACACCAATACAGCTATTTTTATTTCTGACATAAATCCACCCCATGTAATCCCTTTAAAACTCTACCTATCTTATATGCTCTTTCACCCGTACTTTCAATCAGCTTTATAACATCTTCACTATCATTTTCATCTACTATTAAAATAAATCCAATTCCCATATTAAATGTCTTAAACATTTCATCTATGTCTATATCTCCAAGACTTTGAATTAGTTTAAATATAGAAGGTACTTCCCAGCTTCTAAGGCCTATTTTAACTCCAAATCCTTCTGGTATAACTCTAGGAATATTTTCATAAAACCCTCCACCTGTTATATGACACATACCATGAACTTCAAATTTTTCTAATACTTTCTCAACAGGCTTTACGTAAATTTTTGTAGGCCTTAAAAGCACTTCTCCTAATCTTCCATCTAATTCGTCTATATAATCATCTACATTATATTTTAATTTTTCAAAAAAGAGTTTTCTCACTAAAGAATATCCATTGCTGTGAATTCCTGTTGAAGGCAGCCCTATGATTACATCTCCATCTTTTATCTTACTTCCATCAATTATTTTTTCTCTATCAACTACACCTACTGCAAAACCTGCCATATCATATTCACCTTCAGCATAAAAACCGGGCATTTCAGCAGTTTCTCCCCCTATTAAAGCACAACCAGCTTGTATACATCCATCCGAAATACCTTTTACTATATCAGCAACCTTTTCTGCATTAAGCTTTCCGGTAGCCACATAGTCTAAAAAGAATAAAGGCTTTGCTCCTTGACACAATATATCATTTACACACATAGCCACCAAATCTATACCAACTGTATCATGTTTATCCATCATAAATGCAATTTTTAATTTAGTTCCTACCCCATCTGTTCCTGAAACTAATACAGGAGCTTTATATTTATCTGTATCTAAACTAAAAAGTCCTCCAAATCCTCCTAAATCACATAATACATTCTCTGTAAAAGTTTTCTTTACATAACCTTTCATAAGCTGTACAGCTCTTGCACCTTCAGCAATATCAACACCTGATTCACTGTAAGTAAGCTTTTTACTTTTCATAGATTCACCTCATAAGATAATTTTGTATTAATGCATCATATAATCTTATCTCTTTTCAAATAAATATTTATTTCCTGACTCTGGTACTTTCATAGGATAGTTTCCACTAAAACATGCCGTACACAACTTTTCACTAGTCATATTAATAGATTTTAATAATCCTTCAACACTCAAATATCCTAAACTGTCAGCACCGATAGCTTTTCTAATTTCTTCTACTGAATGAGTAGCTCCAATCAACTGTTTTCTAGTCGGAGTATCAATACCAAAATAGCATGAATATTTAACAGGTGGTGAACTTACTCTAACATGTACTTGTTTAGCTCCTGCTCTTCTCAGCATATCTATAATTCTCTTACTTGTAGTTCCCCTTACAATAGAATCATCTATTAAAACTAATCTTTTTCCCTCAACATTTTCTCTAAGTACGCTTAATTTCAATTTAACCATAAGCTCTCTTATCTTTTGATCTGGCTGAATAAAAGTCCTACCTAAATACTTATTTTTTAAAAGTCCTTCTCTAAAAGGAATTTTAGATTCTTCTGCATAACCTATAGCTGCAACTGTTCCAGAATCTGGTACTGACATAACTATATCTGCATCTACAGGATGTTCCCTTGCTAATATTCTGCCTGCCTCTATCCTGCTTTTATAAACGCTTTGTCCATCAAGTACACTATCCGGTCTTGCAAAATAAACAAATTCAAAAGAACAAAGTGCTCTTTTACTAAATTCATCATAGATAACTGACTGTATTCCATTATCATCAATAATTACTATTTCACCGGGTTTTACATCTCTTATATATTCAGCTCCAACAACATGAAGTGCACAGCTTTCGGAAGCTAAAATATATCCATCTCCTAATTTCCCTATGCACAAAGGTCTTAATCCATTCGGGTCTCTTACTCCAATTAATTTACCTTCACATATAATAGCTAAAGCAAATGCTCCTTTAATTTCTTTAGAAGCTCTTATTATTGCTTCTTTATATCCCAATTTGTAATATTTAGCTATTAAATTTGCTATTACTTCACTGTCTATTGATGTTTGAAATATGCAGCCATTATCCTCTAACTTACTTCTTATTTTATCTGCATTAACAAGATTTCCATTGTGAGCAAGTGCTATAGCTCCTCCTTTATAATGCACAACAAGTGGCTGAGCATTAGATATATAACTTTCTCCTGTAGTTGAATATCTCACATGCCCTATGGCTATATCTCCATCAAGTCTTTTTAAAATATTATCATTAAAAACTTCTCTAACTAGCCCCATATCTTTATAATACTGAATTTTTCCATCTTTATAAACTGCTATACCAGCACTTTCCTGTCCTCTATGTTGAAGTGTTACAAGTCCAAAGTAAACAAGTCTTGAAATTTCACTGCATTTTTTTAAATATATACCAAAAACCCCACATTCTTCATTTAACTTGTCATCATTTAAATATCTATCAAACATTAAAATTCCCCTCCGGATGTATATATACTCGTCTTTATTACTGCAATCTGCTTAGCACTTCTTCATATGCTTTTTCAACATCCCCTAAATCTCTCCTAAATCTATCTTTATCTAACTTCCTATTTGTATCTGCATCCCACAATCTGCAAGTATCTGGTGAAATTTCATCTGCTAAAATTACTTCTCCATCATGAATTCCAAACTCCAATTTAAAATCAATCAATTTAATATTTCTTTCTTTGAAAAAATCTATTAAAATTTCATTAATCTTAAATGCATATTCTTTAACTTTCTCAAGCTGCTCATCTGTTGCAAGTTCAATTGCTCTTATATGGTATTCATTTATCATTGGGTCTCCTAAGTCATCATTTTTATAACAAAATTCTAGTACAGGAGTTTTCAAAATAGTTCCTTCTTCAATCCCTAACCTTTTAGATAATGAACCAGCTGCTACATTCCTCATTATAACTTCAAGAGGCAGTATCTTAACGTCTTTAACAAGCATTTCTCTATCGCTAAGTATCTCTACAAAATGTGTAGGTATCCCTTTTTCTTCTAACAATTTAAAAAGCAGTGCAGACATTTTATTGTTTATAATACCTTTTCCTACTATTGTTCCCTTCTTTTCACCGTTAAAAGCTGTAGCATCATCTTTATATTCTATAATATATCTCTTTTCATCATCAGTTTTATATACCTTTTTTGCCTTACCTTCATATAACATTTCAAGCTTTTTCATAAAATCTACCTCCCAAAATTTTAATTTCCAGTTTTAAGTTGACAGATTAGCTCTCAGCTTAATCTTTTTCCTCTAATATCTTTTTAATTTTTAATTCTTAATTTTCAACTGTATTTTTTCATCTTTTTCTTCTACTTCTTTTGCCATCTTTTCTTTATATTCCTTAATCTTTTTCTTAAGCTGTGGATATTTTACCGATAATATTTGAACTGCCAATAGTGCAGCATTTTCTGCTCCATTTATAGCAACTGTTGCCACAGGTACTCCCTTTGGCATTTGAACTATTGACAACAATGAATCAAGTCCATCCATAGTAGAAGATTTAATAGGTAAACCTATTACTGGAAGTATACTCACACCTGCTAATACTCCCGGAAGATGTGCTGCCTTTCCAGCAGCTCCAATAATTACTTCAAAACCATTTTCACAAGCATTTTTAGCAAACTCTATAGCAGTAAATGGTGTTCTATGAGCTGATATAACTCTTGCATGTACTTCTACTCCAAACTCTTTCAATATCTTTATTGACTTTTCTACAACATTAAAATCAGAATCACTGCCCATTACAATAGCTACCTTCATTTTAAAACCTCCTAAGTTAAATTAATTCTAAATAAGATAACAAATTGACTATCAGCTGTTATTAGTTGTCAGCTCTTAGCTCTCAGCTTAATCTTTTTCCTCTAATATCTTTTTAATTTTTAATTCTCAATTCTCAACTTACCCAAAATACCCCACTCCTGCTTCAAATATCTTTTGGTCCTTTTCTCCCGGTATATTAATACAGATATTTTCTCCAATTCTTTCTGAATGTCCCATTTTACCAAGAATTCTTCCATCTGGACTAGTTATGCCTTCAACAGCATTAAATGAACCATTTGGATTAAATTCTCCTCTATAGCTTGGATTACCATCAAAATCTACATATTGAGTTGCTATTTGTCCATTTTCAATTAGTTTTTTCATAACATCTTCATTTGCTACAAATCTTCCTTCCCCATGTGATAAAGCTATTCTGTGAACATCTCCAACTTTTACATTATTAAACCAAGGTGAAAGATTTGATACAACCTTTGTCATAGCCATACATGATATGTGTCGTCCAATTCTATTAAATGTAAGAGTAGGTGAATTTTCATCTATATCTCTTATTTCTCCATATGGCAGCAGTCCTAATTTAATAAGTGCTTGAAAACCATTACATATTCCTATCATCAATCCATCTCTATTTTTAATTAAATTCATAACTGCTTCTTTTACTTTCGGATTTCTAAATACTACAGCAATAAACTTTCCTGAACCATCAGGCTCATCTCCTGCACTAAATCCACCGGGAATAGCTATAATTTGAGCATTATTTATTTTTTTAACCATTTCATCAATAGAATTTTCTATATCTATAGAAGATAAATTTCTAAAAACAAACTGCTCTACTTTGCCTCCTGCTCTTTCAAAAGCTCTAGCCATATCATATTCACAATTTGTTCCCGGAAAAACAGGTATAAATATTCTCGGTTTTGCTATCTTTACACAAGAAACGATTTTATTTCCTCTATCATAAAAAATCTTTTCCGGTACTCCTTCCACATCTTTTTTTATTGGAAAAATATTATCAAGAGGTTCTTGCCATGCTTTTATTGCTTTATCAAGATTGATACATATATTATTAATCTCTATAACTTGCTCCCTTTGAGTATTTCCTAAAACTTTATACTCTACATCTTTTAAAAGCTCTTTTACATCTTCACGCTCATCTATTTCTACTATTAAAGAGCCATAATCTGCTTTAAATAATTCGTCTATACTCATACTATTCCAAAACTTCATTCCTATTTTATTCCCAAAGCACATTTTACTTATACTAGCTGCTATTCCTCCATTTCTTATAGTTTGTGCAGCTAAAATTTTACCTTTATTTATTAATTCATATATTTTTGTATAATTTTTATCTAAAATTTCAAAATCAGGAAGATATTTTTCATCTTTTTTAAGAGGGATTAAAACTACTTTGCTGTTTACTTTTTTAAATTCTGGAGATATTATATTTCCAGCATCTGCAATATTTACTGCAAAAGATACTAATGTCGGAGGTACATGAATATCTTTAAATGTTCCAGACATACTGTCCTTCCCGCCAATTGCAGGAATGTTCAGCTTTTTTTGGATATAAAATGCTCCAAGTAAAGCACTAAAAGGCTTACCCCATTTTGTCTTATCTTTTCCCAATTTTTCAAAATATTCCTGAAGACTTAATCTAATCTTTCTATAATCCCCACCTATAGCCACAACTTTAGCTATAGATTCAAGTACTGCATAGAGTGCTCCATGAAACGGACTCCACTTTCCTATTTTAGGATTGTATCCATATGTCATTATGCTTACAGTATTCGTTTCACCCTTCAATACAGGTATTTTAAATACCATTCCTTCAGCTGGAGTTAAAGAATATTCTCCACCAAACGGCATAAGAACTGTACCTGCACCTATACTGCTGTCAAATCTTTCTACTAATCCCTTTTGGCATGCTGTATTCAAATCCTTCAAATTTTCAAGCCAAGCCTTTTCAATATCCTTATTTTTAAACTTTTCTATTTCTCTATCAAAATAATTTTCTTCTTTCTCTGGATGAACAACTTTTACCTTTGTCTTTTGCTTTACTCCATTTGTATTTAAAAATTTTCTGCTTATATTTAATATTTTTTTACCACGCCACTTCATTACAAGTCTTCCAGTATCAGTTACCTCTGCTACAACTGTTGCTTCAAGATTTTCCTTAGCTGCAATTTTTTTAAATTTATCTACATCTTCTCTAGCTATTACTACTGCCATTCTTTCTTGAGATTCAGATATAGCTAAATCCGTACCATCTAACCCTTCGTACTTTTTAGGAATACTATCTAAATCTATTTCAAGACTATCTGCAAGTTCTCCAATAGCTACAGAAACTCCACCTGCTCCAAAATCGTTGCACTTTTTAATCAATCTCGAAATATCTGGATTTCTAAATAATCTCTGAATTTTCCTCTCTGTAGGAGGATTCCCTTTTTGCACCTCTGCTCCACATGTAAATATAGATTCTTCTGTATGAGCTTTAGATGAACCTGTAGCTCCACCACATCCATCTCTTCCAGTTCTTCCACCTACGAGTAATACTACATCTCCTTTTGAAGGTCTTTTTCTAACTACATTTTGTTTAACTGCAGCTCCTATAACTGCCCCTATTTCCATTCTTTTTGCAATAAATCCTTCATCATATACTTCAGCAACTTGTCCAGTTGCCAGTCCTATCTGATTGCCATAAGAACTGTATCCATGAGCTGCCTCTGTAGTTATCTTTCTTTGAGGTAATTTCCCCGGCAGTGTATCTTCAATTGGCATTCTAGGGTCCCCACTACCCGTTACTCTCATAGCACCGTATACATAAGCTCTACCTGAAAGTGGGTCCCTTATTGCTCCACCTAAACATGTAGCAGCTCCACCAAAGGGCTCTATCTCAGTAGGATGATTATGAGTTTCATTTTTGAACATCACTAACCATTTTTCATTTTTTCCATTTACATCAACATCTACTTCTATACTGCAGGCATTTACTTCATCAGATACATCTAAATCATCAAGTTTTCCCCTTTTTCTAAGCTCCTTCATTGCAATGACTGCTATATCCATAAGACATATATCCTTTTCATTATCTTCATAGACGTATTTTCTAGATTTTAAATACTCTTCATAAGCATCTTGTATTACTTCTCCGTATATACCTTTTTCTATCTCTACATCTTCTATTTCAGTCAAAAATGTAGTATGCCTACAGTGGTCAGACCAATAAGTATCTATTACCTTTAACTCTGTAATAGTAGGATTTCTCTTTTCTTCATCTCTAAAATAATCTCTGCAAAACTTTAAATCTTCAATACTCATAGCAAATCCATATTCTTCTCTAAATTTAATAAGCTTTTCTATATCTTTATCTATAAATCCATCAAGTATTTCAACATCAGATGGCAACTCAACTTCCATATCAAGTGTAGAAGGTTTTTCTAAAGAAGCTTCTCTTGAATCCACAGGATTTATACTATACCTCTTTATTTTTTCATAATCTTTTTCACTTATATTTCCCTCAAGTATAAGAATTTTAGCTACTCTAACAAAAGGTTTATCTTTTTGAGTAAGTATTTGAATACATTCGGCAGCTGCATCTGCCCTTTGGTCATATTGCCCCGGTAAATATTCTATGGCTAAAATTCTTTCATTTTCTTTTATATAAATTTCTTCATCATAAACATTATCTACATTTGGTTCTGAAAGAATCGTCTTCTTTGCCAATTCATATTCTTCATCACTAATTCCCACTATATCATAGCGATTCATTACTCTAACCTTTGTTAGATTTTTAATTCCTAAATTTTCTCTAAAATCCCTGCACAGATGTTCTCCTTCAATATTAAAACCTTCTTTTTTTTCAACATAAACTCTCCTAACTTTCATGCTCATGGTTTCTACCACCTCTATATTTTTATAATCACCAATAATTTTAGCAAAAAACCCCAATATAGTATTTAAACTATATTAGGGCTTCATATTATATTACATGTTTTATTAAGAATAATACTGCTATAATATACATCATAGGATGTACTTCTTTGTATTTTCCTGATAAAGTTTTTAAAAGTACATAAGAAATAATACCAAATACAATACCTTCTGCAATGCTGTATGTTAAAGGCATTAATATTATTGTCAAAAAAGCTGGAATAGCTTCTGTAAAATCATCAAATTTTATTTTTAATATTGGACTCATCATGAATAATCCAACTAATATTAATACTGGAGCTGTCGCCTGTGCAGGTACTGAAGTTAAAATTGGAGCAAATACCATTGATATTAAAAACAATACTCCTGTAGTAAATGCTGTAAGACCTGTCCTTCCACCTTCTGCAACTCCTGAAGCACTTTCAACATATGTTGTAACTGTACTTGTTCCCATCATAGCTCCTGCAGTAGTACCTATTGCATCTGCAAGCAATGCCTGTTTAGCATTTGGAACTCTACCTTCTTCATCTAATAAATCAGCTTTAGCTGATACTCCAACTAAAGTTCCTATTGTATCAAATAAATCAACAAATAAGAAAGTAAATACAACTACTAACATATCTAAAGTAAATATTTTACTAAAATCAAATTTCATAGCAACTGGTGCTATTGATGGTGGTACACTAACTACTCCACTAGGCAAATTAGTAATTCCTAAAATCATACCTAAAGCAGTAGTTCCCAACATACCTATTAGCAATGCACCTTTTACATTCTTTACCAATAAATAACCTGTTAAAATTATTCCAGCAATAGCCAATAATACACCCGGACTCTTAACATTTCCCAAAGCTACTAAAGTAGCTGGATTATCAACTATAATGCCTGAATTTTGAAATCCTATAAAAGCTATAAATAATCCTATACCAACACTTACTGCATTTTTGATAACCATAGGCATACCATTTATTATTGCTTCACGAACATTAAATAAAGTTAAAAGGATAAATATTATGCCTTCAATCAATATAGCTGTTAATGCAAACTGCCAACTATAACCCATACCTATAACTACTGAAAATGCAAAAAAAGCATTGAGTCCCATTCCCGGTGCAAGTGCAAACGGTAAATTAGCAAGAAAAGCCATTAGCATAGTTGCTAGTGCTGCTGATAAAGCCGTAGCTGTAAACACTCCTCCCTTGTCCATTCCCGTAGCACTTAAAATATCTGGGTTTACAATGAGAATATATGCCATTGTCATAAAAGTAGTTATACCTGCTACTATTTCAGTCTTTACATCAGTTTTATGTGCAGATAATTTGAATATTTTTTCAAAAATTGAATTGTTTTTAATTTTCTTGGTTGATATATCCATTTTTTATCCTCCTTTAAATTTAAAACTAAAAATAATTAATGAGCTCGTTAATAAATTTATTATTTTTAATAAATTGAATAAATAATGCTCACAGACAAATCTTTAATAGTCTTATTTTATCTAAAGTCTGAATAATTAGTTTTTTAATCAAAAATACAAAAGCCCGAACGAGAAAGTTTTCAACTATGAAGTGAAACCTCCCCGTCCGGGCTTTTCTCCCCACGGTGTAACATTACAAATCATGTAACATCCGCACCACTCGGACCTGCCATTAAAATAAAAATTTTAATCGGAACCCTAGGTGCGCTTTCACTCATAGTCAGACAATTTACGGTTGTCTGGTAGAAACTTCTGGACCATATTACCAGAATTATATGAGTTCATTATTCTCTTTTCAATTAAATAATATCAAAGTAAACTATATTAGTCAATATTATTTCCGAATTTTATTTTATGTTTTTTATTTTTTGTATATATTATTCCGAACATTATAGCTTTTATTTTTAAAATCACTCCCAAATATCATCTGTCAATGCTTCTATTTCTTTTTTCCTTTTTTCAGTTTCTTCTTTATCTATGATAATCCTATCATTTTCAATTATTAAAACATCGCCCTCTTTGGCTTCTTTAGGAATTTTATATTTTTCAATATTTATAATTTCTCTATTTTCTCTTTCACAAACGGCATAATCACCTTCAAATCTGTCTATCAATACCTTCAATAAAATCCCTCCTCCTATTTTGGAGTAAAAGAGGTACTTGTCTTATATTCTTTTCCTTTGTAATTTACTACTACATCAACTATAACTTTAAATCCTTTGGCCGCTCTACCAATTTTCATTGGTATTACTGCTCTGCCACTGCTATCTATAACTGATGTATATTTTGTATTTTTTGACTTATAATAAGCAATAGCACTTACTTTTCCTTTACTTGGACCATTAACTATAAGATTTATAGTAGAACCTTGCTCTGGATTTGGATTATCTATATTTGCTGAAACACTTATACTATTTGAAACTGTATATTTTTTTGTATTCTTAAAATTATTTTTATGCAGCTTTTCTTTTGATTGTGCAGGATATGAATAACTTCCAGACTTGACATTAAACTTGATATCTTTACCATCTGATATACTTACAATAGTCCCACATTCATCTGTTCTATAAACTGGTATTCCCATCTTTTTAAGTTTTTCCATTGTTTCTCTATGAGGATGTCCATAATCATTTCCTTTACCACACATAATTACTGCAAATTTAGGTTTTACTCTATTTAAAAATTCATCTGTCGTTGAAGAATGACTTCCATGATGTCCTAACTTTAATACATCAGCAGATAAATCTAATCCTCTTTTTATCATTTCCCTTTCTGAAATATCTTCTGCATCGCCTGTAAATAAATATGATGTATCTTTATAAGTTACTTTAATAACTATTGAATAGTTGTTAAGGTCTTCATATTTTTTTGAATTTGGAGCTAAAATAATCCCCTCTGCATCTCCTAATTTAAATTTTTCTCCAACAACAGGAGGTGTAATTTTTAATCCCTTATTTTTTACAGCTAATACAACATCTTTAAATGTCTTCGTATTATGGATTATTTTAGGCATATATACTTTTCCAATATCAAAATTATTTATTACTACATCTAGTCCTCCTATATGGTCCTCATGGGGATGAGTCCCTACTACATAATCAAGTCTTTTTACGCCTTGTCTTCTTAAATAATTTACAACTAAATCTCCATCATCATTGTTTCCAGCATCAATTAACATACAAACATCTTTATTTCTTATAAAAATACTATCTGCCTGTCCAACATCAATAAAATGAACTTCTAAATCGCCACTCTCTGAAACTATTTCACTTTTGCCATTATCTGACTGTATAGACTGATTGTCTACAACTTTAGAACAAGAAATCAAAAAAAATACCATTGATAATAGTAGCACTAAACTAAAAACACTATTTAATCTTTTCTTCATCTAATTCCATCACTCCTTGTATATATTTTTACTTTCGATTAATTATACAATAACAGTATTATATCAGTCTATACTTTACATAGTTCCAATCATTTAACATGATTTTTAAATTTACAATCGATGATTATTTTAAGACCTTGCTTTTTTAAAAAGCAAGGTCTTTATTGACATCTATCTTTAATTTTATTCCCACTCGATAGTTGAAGGTGGCTTACTAGTTATATCGTATACTATTCTATTTACTCCATCTACCTCATTTACTATTCTATTTGATATTTTTTCAAGTATTTCGTAAGGTATTCTAGCCCAATCTGAAGTCATTCCATCTGTACTTGTAACTGCTCTTATACCTACTGTATGAGAATAAGTTCTTTCATCTCCCATCACGCCAACACTTTTTATGTTAGGCAATACTGTAAAGTACTGCCATATATCTCTATCGAGTCCAGCTTTTTTAATCTCTTCTCTAAGAATATAATCTGATTCTCTTACTATTTTTAGCTTTTCTTCTGTTACCTCTCCAAGCACTCTAATAGCAAGTCCCGGACCCGGAAATGGCTGTCTCCAAACCACTTCTTTAGGCATTCCAAGTTCTTCTCCAACTTTTCTAACTTCATCTTTAAATAGCTGTCTTAAAGGTTCGATTAATTCAAATTCCACATTTTCTGGAAGTCCACCTACATTATGATGGCTCTTAATCACTGCTGCTTCATCAGTACCACTTTCAATAACGTCTGGATAAATTGTACCTTGTAAAAGAAAATCTATTTTACCAAGTTTTTTAGCTTCCTCTTCAAATACTCTTATAAATTCTTCTCCTATTATTTTTCTCTTTCTTTCAGGGTCAGTTACACCTTTTAATTTTCCTAAAAATCTTTCTTTCGCATTTACTCTAATAAGATTCATGTTGAATTTTTCCTTGAAGAAACTTTCTACTTGGTCGCCTTCATTTTTTCTTAAAAGTCCATGATCTACAAAAATACAAATAAGATTATTTCCTATAGCTTTATGAACTAATACTGCAGCTACAGATGAATCTACTCCACCAGATAGTGCACATAAAACTTTCCTATCTCCAACTTTTTCTTTTATTTCTTCAACAGTTTTTTGTACAAAATTGTGCATAGTCCAACTGCCAGTACAGCCACATATCTCATAAAGGAAATTTTTAATAAACTGTCTTCCAAATGGAGTATGTTCAACTTCCGGATGGAACTGTACTGCATAGAGCTTTTTATCTGGATTTTCCATAGCTGCAACTGGACAGCTTTCAGTTGCTGCAGTAACTTCAAAACCATCAGGTGCCTCTTCAATATAATCAGTATGACTCATCCAACAAATTGATTTATCATCTATGTCTTTAAAAATATCTTTTCCTTTAGCTATATTTAACTCTACCTTACCATATTCTCTTGTATCTGCTCTATTAACTTTTCCTCCAAATAGATGAGCCATAAGCTGTCCACCATAGCAAATACCTAAAACAGGAATCTTCATTTCAAATATTTCTTCAGAGATAGTAGGTGCATTTTCTGTATAAACACTTGCTGGACCACCAGTTAAAATTATACCTATTGGATTTTTTTCCTTTATTTTTTCTAAAGCCTTTTTATATGAAACTACTTCACAGTATACATTAGATTCTCTAACTCTTCTTGCAATCAACTGATTATACTGTCCACCAAAATCTATAATTAACACCAATTCCTTATTTTCCATCTTTACCTCCCATAGATAAATATTCTTTAGTTCCAAGTTTTTTGCTCAATTCTTTTTAGCTCTCGGTTCTCAGCCATCGGTTCTCAGCCAAAGGTCTTTTTAATTCTTAATTTTTAATTCCTAATTTTAAACTAACATTAATTTCTAGATATACTATAATTAGGTGCTTCTTTAGTTATTTGAATATCATGTGGATGACTTTCTCTAAGTCCAGCTCCCGTTATTCTTATAAACTTACCATTTTTCTTTAAGTCTTCAATTGTAGGTGTTCCACAGTAACCCATACCTGCTTTAAGTCCACCTATCAACTGATAAATAGTTTCTCTAAGTGGTCCTCTATAAGGAACTCTACCTTCAACTCCTTCAGGTACAAACTTTTTAGCATCTTCTTGGAAATATCTATCTTTACTTCCTGCTGCCATTGCTCCAAGTGAACCCATACCTCTATAAACTTTAAAGCTTCTTCCATTATATATGACAGTTTCACCCGGACTTTCTTCTGTACCTGCAAATAATGAACCAATCATGATTACATCAGCACCTGCTGCAATAGCTTTTGGAATATCTCCAGAATATTTGATTCCACCATCTGCTATAATAGGTATATCATACTTTGCAGCAGCCTTAGCACAATCATATACAGCAGTTATTTGAGGTACACCGATACCTGCAACTACTCTTGTAGTACATATTGAACCAGGTCCTATACCTACTTTAACTGCATCTGCCCCTGCTTTTATTAAATCTTCAGTTGCTTCTGAAGTTGCCACATTTCCTGCTATTACTTGAACATCAGGATAAACAGATTTCACTTTTTCAACTGCTTTAATCACTCCTAATGAATGTCCATGTGCAGTATCTATAACTATAACATCTACTCCTGCATCAACTAAAGCCTTAACTCTATCCATCATATCTTTACTCACACCAACTGCTGCCCCAACTAATAATCTCTTTTTATCATCAGTTGCTCTATTTGGATATTTTATTGCCTTTTCAATATCCTTAATAGTTATTAGTCCTTTTAAAATCCCATTATCGTCAACTATAGGTAATTTTTCGATTTTCCACTTTCTAAGAATTTTTTCAGCTTCCTCCATTGATATACCTTCTTTAGCTGTTACTAAATTATCTTTTGTCATAACCTGTGAAATTAACTTTGTTACATCATTTTCAAATCGTATATCTCTATTCGTTATTATTCCAACTAATTTTTTGTTTTCATCTGTTATAGGTACTCCAGAAATATGATACCTCTCCATAAGCTCTAAAGCATCAGATATTCTATGTTCTGGAGTCAAATGAAACGGGTCCACTATTACTCCATGTTCACTTCTCTTAACCTTGTCTACTTCCATAGCTTGTCTCTCTATTGACATATTTTTATGAATTATACCTATTCCACCTTCTCTTGCAATAGCTATAGCAAGTTTAGACTCTGTAACTGTATCCATTCCTGCACTCATTAAAGGTATATTGAGTTTTATCTTTTTAGTAAGCCTAGTTTTCACATCCACATCTTTTGGAAGTACATTTGATTTTTGAGGTATTAATAAAACATCATCAAAAGTTAATCCTTCTTTTACTAATTTACCTTCCACAATATCCATCCTTTCTCTTATTTTTCCCATCTATAATTTTTGCTATTATGACAAAATACATGTAATTAAAAGCTAAACTTCTTACAAAAAATAAAAGTCTGCATAATAACTTCATTTGAGTGAAATTATTATACAGACTAATTACCTACAAAAAATAGTATTAGAATATATAAAAAAATTTTTACATAATCTGTATTTTAGTATAATAATTCCACTCATAGTCAGGCAATTTACGGTCGCCTGGTAGAAACATCCAGACCATATTACTGGACTTATATGAGTGTTTTAATCTTATTCATATTTTTTATTTTTATATAAACTATCAAATTTAAAGACAAATGTCAACAAAAATTAAAAAAAGTTAATATAAAAAGTTCCCACTGTAAAATGCAGGAACTTTCTAAATCAATCCATCTTTTCATTATCATCTGAATAAACAAACCCTGAATCTTCTCCATTAGATACATTAGTATCTCTTAAATTAATCAAATTATTATTCCTATTTATATTGTTTTTTAAATTACTACTGTTTGTAATATTTTTAAACTTTTCTATTAAATTTCCAATAAACTTCATATTCACAATACACCTCCTTCTATTTTAAATAGTAGTTAAAATATCCAACTTTACTAATAATATTAATCCCCATCATAATTTACAAGCTATATAAATCATTATGGTTTCAAATACTAAATATATAATTTATCAGGGGAGGATACTAATATGCATCAAATATTTGATGAATCAAATCTAAAAGTACTAGAAAATCAACTGCTTTATGAATCCATGATGAATAAAAAATACAATCAATATGCCAATCTTTGTGAAGATATACAACTTAAAAACCTTTGTCATAAAGCAGCAAAAATACATAAAAAAAATTTTAAAATGCTGCTTGATTACCTAAATTCATATAAATAGTATTTGAATTTTTATAAAATTAATTCATAAAATTTCAAGGAGGTTAAATTATGTCAAACCTCATTTATCATGAAATTTTCTTATCCGAACGGGAAATTTTAAGCGACCTTTTTATATCTGAAAAGCAAATTACCTCTGCATACAGCATAGGTATAACAGAATCTACCTGCTGTAAACTTAGAAAAACTCTAAACCAATGTTTAAACAATGTTCAAATTTGCCAATACAATATACTAAATGCAATGAAGCAAAGAGGTTGGTATAAAATAAAAGAAGCTCATCTAAAAGATATTGAAAACACTAAGAAAAAATATTTAAATATTCTATACGATTTATACTAAACAGCCTAATGAAATAGTAATAATTTTTTCAAAAAAATATATCAATTAACACTAGTTATATTTTCATTACTGTGTTATATTTAATTTGAGGTGGTTATTTATGGAACTTACTTATAAAGGTACAAAGATTAAATTAATTTTAGGAGACATTACTAAAGAAGATACTGAAGCTATAGTAAATGCTGCAAATTCTTCTCTGCTTGGCGGTGGTGGAGTTGACGGTGCTATACATAAAGCAGGTGGACCCAAAATATTAGAGGAATGTAAAGAAATAAGAAAAAGGCAGGGTAAATGTCCTACAGGTGAAGCAGTAATAACTACAGGTGGAAATTTAAAAGCCAAATATGTCATTCACACTGTAGGACCTGTTTGGAAAGGTGGAAATAATAACGAACCAAAACTCTTAGCAAATGCTTACAAAAATAGTCTTAAACTTGCTCATAAATACAACATAAAAACTATAGCCTTTCCTTCTATAAGTACAGGAGTTTATGGCTATCCAAAAGAAAAAGCTTGTATAGTTGCCTTAAATGCCGTAAAAGAAATGCTGGATAAATTAAACTTTGAAGAAATAAGATTTATTCTATTTTCAAAATACGATTTTGACATATATAAAAAAACAATAAATCAAATATACTAAAACTACTTCAAATATTCAGGTACTCTACATCTCATTAATAAATCATCATATGTTTCCCTTTCTACAATAATCTCTGATTTTCCTTCATTTACAAGTACGACTGCCGGTCTAGGAGTCTTATTATAATTATTTGCCATAGAATAGTTATAAGCTCCTGTATTTAAAACTGCCAAAATATCACCTGAAGCAACTTTAGGAACTCTTAAATTCCATATCAAAATATCTCCTGATTCGCAGCATTTGCCTGCTATTGTTACTAACTTATTTTTTTCACTATCTACTTTATTTGCTATCAAAGCTTCATATTTTGCCCCGTATAGTGCCGGTCTTGGATTATCTGTCATTCCTCCATCTATAGAAACATAAGTTCTAACTCCGGGTATTTCTTTTATAAAACCTATTGTATAAAGAGTAATTCCAGCTTCTCCTATAATCCACCTTCCCGGCTCAATAACAACTGTCGGTATTTCCAAACCAAATTCACTACATCTTTTGTAAATTTTATCCATAATAGCATCTATAAAGTAATCAATAGGCTTGGGTTTATCTCCTTTAAAATAATATATTCCATATCCTCCACCAGTATTTAATTCCTTTGTAATAAATCCATATCTCTCCTTTACATCTTTCATAAGCCTAGTAACTACATCTACAGCATTCAAATATGACCTATTATCAAACAATTGAGAACCTACATGAAAATGAAACCCTAAAAGATTTACATTTTCACACTTAATACCTTTTTCAACAGCTTCAAATATAATATTTCCAGCAAGAGGTATACCAAATTTAGAATCTACTTGTCCTGTAGATATATACCTGTGAGTTTTGCTTTCTACACCCGGAGTAATTCTATAAAGCAATCTCGCTTTTTTCCCATATTCCTTAGATATTTTATCAATTAATTCTATTTCATATAAATTATCTACTACTATTCTCCCCACATCATTTTTTATTGCCATTTTTAATTCATCAATTGTTTTATTATTTCCATGAAAAAATACTTTTTCCATTGGAAACTCAGCTCTTATCGCAGTATAAAGTTCTCCACCTGAAACTACATCTAAATCAAGTCCTTCTCTTTCAATAATTTTACACATAGCTGGATTTAAAAAAGCTTTACTAGCATATGCAGCCCTTGTATTTTTATATTTACATAAAAATTTTTCTCTAATCTCACTGCATTTTCTTTTAATTACTTCTTCTGAAATAACATACAAAGGCGTTCCATACCTTCTAACAAGCTCTACTACATCACATCCTCCAAATATAAAATGTCCATCTTTTATTCTTATATTTTCCATAATTTCACCTTTCTTTTTATAAACTTAAGTATATGTTTTTAATATTTTAATATTATAAATATTCTCTTGTAAAGTTAAATTTTCAAAATCTTTTTTATTTATGTTAAAAAATCAGTCAAATCTTATTTTGAATTTTCTGAAAATACCTTTTAATTTTATCTTTTTTTGGGTAAATATATTATATAGAATTTTTATTAAAATTTTCTTTACTATAATAATTGAGTAAAAAGGAGGTGCTCTATATGTTTAACATAATAGCTACTTTTTCAAATATACTTGATGTTAAAAAGCTCATAAAAATTTTAAAGAAAATTCCAAAAGTAAAAGGTCATATTTTAGTAATAAATAAAGCTCAAACCTCTACAGCAGATGAAACTTATATATCAAGTGTTTTAATTAAACGCACAAGAGAAATTGCAAAATTAAAATTAGACGATACTAAAAAAGGTATCATATTTGGAGCAATAATAGGTGGTTTATCATCTTTAACTGCAGTACTCATAAATATCAGCTTACTTCATATTTCAACTTTAGCCTTTATAGGTATATGTGCCATAATATTTTATGGTGCTACTGTAGGAGCTATTATTGGACTCTTAATTAGCAATATAATCAGAAAATACGATGAAAAAAATTTCTGTGGAGAAATAACTTTAATTATTAAAGAAGTAGATGACAATGTAAAAAATATAGTTATTGATAAAATCAAAGAATACAATCCAACTAAATTAAACATATATTAAAAAAAGCGACTTAAAAGCCGCTTTATCCTTTTGTTTCATAATTATTAAAATTTTTTATCAAATATTTTTTAAAATCACTACTATTCATAGGCTTTGCCCAAAAATATCCCTGTCCCAATTCGCAGTTTAAATTTCTTAAAAAATCTAACTGCTGCTTCGTTTCCACACCTTCAGCAACCACTTTCATACCTAATGCTCTAGCCATTTGAATAATAGTCATAATTATTTTTTCATCTCGCTCTTTTCCTATACGTTCTATAAATACTTTATCAATTTTTATTTTATCAACATGCAAATTTAAAAGCATTTCTAGAGAAGAATACCCTGTACCAAAATCATCCATAGATATTTTAATCCCTATTTCCTTTAACTTATTAATATTTTTTTGTATTATATTTATATCTCCTGTCGAAACACTTTCTGTTATTTCAAATTCTATATACTTTGTATCAATTTTATATCTTTTTATTATTTTTTTTACCATATCACCAAACTTTTTATTTTCCAACTGCTTTACAGATATATTTACTGCTATAGGTACAATATTAAGACCTAAACTTTCCCATCTTTTTATATCTTGACATATCCTCTTTAAAAGATACTCTCCAAAATAATTCATTTGTCCTGTTTCTTCTGCAATAGAAATAAATTTTTCTGGTAATATCCATCCTAATGTTTTACTATTCCACCTTGCTAAAGCTTCCGCACTTTCTAATTTCCCACTTTCCATACTTATAATCGGCTGATAATAAATTTGTATTTCTCCATTTTTTATAGCATCTTTCATTTGATTTTGAATTTGAAACTTTTCTGCAACCTTCTTTTCCATTTCCTCGGTAAAAAATTTTATTTTATTTTCTCTGTCTTTTTCTTCTTTTGCATAATACATTGCAATATCTGCATTTTTCAAAAGCTGAGATTTATTTTCTCCATGTTCTGGATATATTGCAATACCCACACTAACTGTAAGATATATATTATATCCTTCTACTATACAAGGACTTTCAAAAGCTTCTATTATTTTCTTTCCTATGTAATACGCTTCTTCTTTATCTAGTAAAGGATATGCAAGTACTATAAATTCATCTCCACCATAACGACCTAAAATACATTTACTTGGAAGCGTACTTTTTAAACGACTAGCTGTTTCTTTTATAATTAAATCTCCTATCTCATGTCCCATAGTATCATTAATTTCTTTAAATTTATCAAAATCAATAAAAAAAAGTGCTATACTTTTCTTTTTTTTCTCTGCATCACAAATTATTTGAACCAATTTTTCTTTGAAATAATATTTATTATATACGCCAGTAAGTAAATCTTTTTCTACTATTGCAGTAACTGTATCTTCTATGGGCTTTTTTTCAAAATTAAAATCTATATTATTTTTTCCATCTAAAATGATTAATATTAATTTATCTCGTTCATTATATACAAAAATTTCCGCAGGAAATTTTTCTTTATCTTTTTCCATATAAAAATGCGAAATACACTTTACTACTTCATTTAATATATTATTTTTAGATACTTTTCTATCCATTTTTTTATCTCCTTTTAAAATATTTTTTTAGGCAGTATCCTTATAAAGATACTGCCTAAAATTTTTATATTTTGAATCGATTTACAGTTTCCATCAAATCCATAGCAACCTGACTTAAATCTTGTGCTGTTGCTGCCACTTCCTCTGATGAAGCAGTAAGTTCTTCAGAAGCTGCTGCTACCTCCTCCGTAGCTGCAGAATTTTCTTCTGTCACATCATTTACCTTTCTAACTCTCTCCATAACCATATCTTTTGATTTTACAATTTTATCCATAGCTTCATATGTTTTTTTCATAAGTGGTGCAATATTTTCAATAGATATCAATATATCTCCAAAAGATTTTACAGTATTTTCAACAGAATTTGCCTGTTCATTAACAGACTCTTTTACATTTTTAGAAGTATAAATAACTTCATCAGTATCTTCAGTAATAGAATTTACTAAATTTACAATTTTTTCTGTAGACTTTCTCGATTCCTCTGCTAATTTTCGTATTTCTTCAGCTACTATAACAAATCCTCTACCATGTTCTCCTGCCCTTGCTGCTTCTATAGAAGCATTAAGTGCTAATAAATTTGTCTGATCTGATATACCTGATATTATTTCTGAAATAACACTTATTTCTTTTACAGAATTTGTAAGAGTTTCTACTTTTTTAATAACAACTTCAAATGCTTTTCTTATATCTTCAATAGACTTAATCAATCTGTCCATTTCCTTTTTACCGATATTAGCTTTATTTTCTGCATTTTCAGTTTCATCTTTCACATTTTGAAGCTCTTTATATACATTTTCAATATTATTCGTAAGGTCTGATAGAGAATTTACAATATCCATCAAATCTTGTGCCTGATTTGTAGCACCTTCAGCTACCTGCTGCATAGTAGAAGAAAGTTCCTGAGATGAAGCAGACATCTCCTCCGATACAGCAGCAAGATTTTGAGACTGACCTGCCACTTTTTCTGAATTTCCCTTTACATCTGCTAAAACCCTTTTTATATTTTCAACAACTACTGCTAAAGAACGATTCATTTGAGCAAATTCATTTTTCCCATTTTCTTTTAATGAAACTGTAAAATCATAATTTGAAAGTTTTGTAAGTACATCATTTATTTGACTCATTGAATTTTTTAAGAGCCTTAATATAATAAAAGTAACACTTACTAAAAAAATCATTATACCTATTGATAAAATCATAAATAATTTTCTTGCTCTTTTATACAATCCATTAGCCTTATCAACAACTTTTTCAGCTATAGTAGCATTTAAAGATACAAGTTCATTAATATTTTTCTGAGTCTTTAAAGAACAATCATTTATCTTTACAATTTCTTCTTCACTTATAGTAAGCCCACGCTTTAGTTTATTTAATAATTTATCTGCCTCACTTAAATATGTTTTATAATTACTCTCTATTTTATCAAATAATTCTCTTTCTTTTTTTGTCAAATTATAACCTTTATATTTATTAAAAATTTGAACTAAATTAGATTTTTGGTTTTCTATAATATCTGCTAAATCTTTATCATATTTTTTTGAATAAAGCATTTTATTCATATTAAGTCTAACTACATAAAATTCTGTTTCAAGATATTTTATTTCCAAAGACGTAAGCATATTTTTTTTGTAAAGAGAATTCATATCATTACTTAAAATCTCCATATTGTTAAGAGATAAGTAAGATATATAACCTATAGATGCCCCCGTAAGAATTAAAATTATAAGTAATAAGGATGTTATTTTTATATTTTTTAAAATATTACTGCTTTTTTTTACTTTGTTTTCCTTTTTACTTATAATCTTTTCCTTCATCTTTATTCCCTCCCTTGTGTAATCAGTTTTTGTACTTTTAATTCCAAATTTTTAAACTCTCTTAAATCATTAATTTACAACTGCCTTGTTTATTTTACCTAAATACCTTTTATTTTTTTAATATTTAAATTTTTAGCACAATAAAAAAACCCCTTTCCAATCAGTAAATCCTCATTGAAAAAGGGTCTAAGGTAACTCTCAGCGACCGGCTGCCATAGCAAAACACCTTAGGCCCTTGGCTTTGCGTCCCTGCCTTTCGACAGGTTTGCCATTTATAAAAAATACTTTTAAACATTAATAACTTTTTTGTCAAATTTCATTATATCAAATTTTAAATGAGTTTTCATCATTTTAGTTTAATAATCCATTAATGTTTTTCTTATACTTATTTGCTTTCTGAAAATTTGTCTAAAAATTTCATCTCTATAACTTTCCTTTATACCTACAAACTCAAATTCATAATGCACTACATTATTAATTTTTATTTGATTAACTATTTTTCCTGATAAAGGTATTTTAGTTCCATCTTCAAATATTACGACAACAATAAACAACTTGTCTTTTTCTAGTTTATCACCACTATTTAAACTAAAAGTCAGATTTCTTCCAGATATTTTACTTATAGTAATTTCCTTTGAATTTTTAGTATTTATATCTATAATAACTCCACTTAATAACCATAATAAACTAAATGTTTCTTCAGCATCTTTTAAAGATATTATTTCAACAGCAAGTTTATTAGTATCTACCTTTCTTACTGATACCTTAAATTCATAAATCACATTAAGATTTTCTACGGCTATATAAATACTTTCTACATCTTCAAATTTTATTGAATGTATATCTGCCAATTTAAAAATCAATTCTCTATTTATAGATGTAATATATCCATTAAAACTAGTTAATCCCTGTCTAGTTTTTAATATCAAATTTGCAGGTAAAATTAATTCATCTTTTATTTCAAAATTTAATTTTCTCCTCAAAATATTAATTGCTATATCAGCTATATCGGGATCAAAATCTTTTCCTCGATAGCTTTTAATTTTTTCTAAAATATCTTTTATACCTTTTTCATTTTTATAATTTGACTTAGATATTATTTTATCAAGAAAATTAGCTACTTTTAATATTCTAGCTTCCTCTGTTATTTCTTCACCCTTTAATTTATTTGGGTATCCTGTACCATTCCATCTTTCATGATGCTGTAAAATCCATATAGGTATTTGAGCATTAAATGTTATTAATATATCTTTTGCAATATTGTATCCAATCTCAACATGTTTCTTAGCCTCTTCATATTCTTCTTCATTTAAGTCATCTCCTTTATTGACTATTTCACTATCTATATAAATTTTACCTATATCATGCATAAGTGCTGCTAAATATATTTCTGTTAATCTCTCATCAGAATAGTTAAGTTCTCTTGCTATTTGAATTGCCCATGCTGCTACATTATATGAATGTCTAGTCATAAATGGAGTCTTTTCTTCAAATATTTTATTAATCAGTATTATATTTTCTATTAATACTTTATAAAGTATTTTTTCTGCTTTTATATTCATAATATAAAACATATGTCTTTTTATAATTTCATATATCTCCATAATATCTGAATTTAAACTTAAATTGTCACCTTCATTTGCTCCTAAATATATACACCCAACTATTTCATCCTTAAATGTTATAGGAATATATATTTCATATTTTAAACCTTTTACATACGTTTTTATATTTGAATTTTGAAAATTTATTATCGATTTTTTTTCTGTAATCAGTTTATATATACCATTTTCTCTCTGTATATCTAAATTTAAAAATTCAGAAAAATTATACTGTATTTCTTCCTTTTCATCCTTCTTTATATTTATTATTCTAACTGCCATATTATTAATAATTGAAAAAAATAAACAATAACTTATATTTTTCTCTATTAAAAAATTTCTTAATTCAAATTCTAAGCTTTTGTCAATATTATCTAATTTTAAAGGTTCAAAATACTTGTCAAAACCCATATAATCATCCCCACTTTATTTTTCTTATATTTTTTTGTTCCAGATATTACATTTCTACCCTTATTTTCTACATTTTAAAAATCGTTTTCGACACTATGTTTTAAATTTTTTATCTTTAATAATTAACTCCAAATATTAAAAGCGGCTCAAAAGCCGCTTTTTTAATAATATACTTTTATTAGTTTAATTTAAAAGCTTTAATAGCTTCTTCCAATTTTTTTGCCATTTCATTTAATTTTTCAGCTAGAGAACTTACTTGGTCCATAGCTGCACTTTGTTCTTCAGTTGCAGCTGAAACTTCCTGAGAAGCTGCAGCAGTTTCCTCTGATACCGCAGATACATTTTGTATAACTGCCACAACTCTATCTCTACTTTCCATTACATCTTTTAATGAATTATTTATACTCCTAATTTTATCAACAATTTTTTGTATACTATCACTTATATCATTAAAAGATTGCTTTGTATAATCCATAGCCTTATTTTGTTCATTTACTGTTGCAATTGATATTTTCATAGTTTCCTTAGCTAATTCTACATCATTTTGTATTGTACTGATAATATCTTTTACATCATTACTTGATTTTGCTGTACTTTCTGCAAGTTTTCTTACTTCATCAGCAACTACAGCAAATCCTTTTCCAGCTTCTCCTGCTCTTGCTGCTTCAATAGCTGCATTAAGTGCTAAAAGGTTTGTCTGCTCTGATATAGCAGTTATCGTATCAGCAATATTTCCTATTACATTTGCCTTTTCACTTAAATTATTTACAACTTGTACAATTTGCTTCATAACTTCATTGTTGTCTTTATTTTTTTCTTCTAATATTTTAATGGCTTCAAAACCTCTTTGATTTGTACTATCAATATAGTTTGACATTTCTTCACTTTCATTAATATAATCAGCCATAGTTTCTAATTCTTTTGATAACTTTTGAACTGCAATAGCACCTGTTTCTGCATCTTTTGCTTGTTCACTTGCACCTTCAGCAACTTCAGATACAGACTTTGCAACTTCTTCAATTGAAGCATTAGTCTGCTGTGTAGTAGTTGTAAGTATATTAGATGTTGATGAAACTTCCTCAGATGTATTCTGTATTTGCTTCACAAGATATGTAAAATCTTTTATCATCTTGTTAAAACTCTCACTTAGTTTGCCCAGCTCATTAGAAGATTTATAATTACTTCTCACTGTTAAATCTCCTTGAGCTGCTTTACTCATTAAAGCTACCATATAAGCAATTGGTTTTGTTATACTCTTAGATACAAAATAAGCAACTATTAAAGCTATTATTATAAAAAATACAGTCATGAGTATATTATTCTTTAACACATCAGTAACAAAAGACATAGCTGCTGATTTTTTATGAACAGTTATTACTGCCCAACAATCAGAATTTCCCGGTAAATTAATAGGTTTATATGCACTTATTACTTTTTCTCCATCGTTATCTACATATTCAACTACACCTGATTCTCCATTTAATGCTTTTTGTGTTATCTCTTTCAATTTTTCAGGAACATTTATATCTTGCAACCTCTTTTTTTGATTTCCTTTTTCATCTTTTAATACATTCCCATTACTATCCTTTACTAAAACACTTTTTTTCAGTGTTTTATAGTTATATAATTCTGATACTTGCTTTTTATCTGGATGTGCAATAACTACACCTTCTCCATCCAAAATATATATGTACTTACCTTTTCCATCACTATATTTTTCAACTATTTCTTGAAGTGAATCAAGTTTTACATCTGAACCTATTACTCCCACTAAATTGCCATCATTATATATGGGAACAAACACAGAAGTAACAGCTATATTTCCAGTTAGTGAATAATACGACCTACTAACATAAGGTTTTTTATCAGCCATTATTTTTTTAAACCACCATCTATTTGAACGGTCTCCAAGTACACCTTTTGTTTTTGCAGTCTGCATTCCATCTGTTCCCTGAATAAAAAACATATCAAAAAATTTGTATCTTTTAATTGCATTAAGTATTACTTTTTTCTGTCTATCAGGTTCAAAACTTATTATATCATTATTATTTGCAAGTTGTTGTGTAACACAATATGCTTTATCTATAAATTCCCTCACACTATCGGCAACAGCACTTGCTGTGTCGCTTTCTATACCTTTCACTTTTTCCTTAAAATTACTTGAAATCAAATAATAACCAAACAAGTTAGATAAAATAAATGGTATAAGTATTAATAATACCATTACAAGCATCAGTTCACTTCGTATTGATTTCATATTTTATAACCCCCATTTAAATAATTATTTTTTTCACAATTCTTATTATAAAAAACTTCCTAACAAATTTCCACAATTTTCTTTTTAAATTATTTTACAAATTAGACATTTTTTATTACTACTTTATCGATTTCTGTATTTATTTTTTATATATTTAATCTAAAAAAAGCGGCGTAAAAACGCCGCATTCATTTCTTAATATCTATATTGAAAGTATTTTTGTAAGTCTATAAACTTCCTTGTCAAATTCTTTCTCCATACTTAATGCCTCATCTATATCCATATCTACAAGCTCATTATTTCTTATTCCTATCGCTCTGCCTGATTTTCCTTCTATGAGAAGCTCTACTGCTCTAGCTCCCATTCTACTTGCAAGTATTCTGTCAAATGCTGTAGGACTTCCTCCTCTTTGTACGTGTCCAAGTATTGTTACTCTCGTTTCTATTCCTGTCTTTTCTTCTATTTCTTTTCCAAGCTCAAATGCATTTCCTATCCCTTCTGCCAGCATTATTATACTGTGAAGTTTTCCTCTATTTTTTCCTTGTATTAATTTCTTACATATACTGTCTATGTCAAAATCTTCTTCCGGTACTATTATACTTTCTGCTCCTCCTGCAAGTCCTGAGTAAAGTGCTATATCTCCGCAGTGTCTTCCCATTACTTCTATTATGTTTGCTCTTCCATGTGATGCAGATGTATCTCTTATTTTACTTACTGAATCCAGTACTGTATTTAGTGCTGTATCAAATCCTATTGTATAGTCTGTATATGCTAAATCATTGTCTATTGTTCCGGGTATTCCTATCGTCTTTATTCCCGCATGGCTTAGTTTTTGTGCTCCCTGAAACGAGCCATCTCCTCCTATTACTACAAGTCCTTCTATTCCAAATACTTTTAGTACTGTAAGCGCTTTTTGTCTTCCTTCTTCTGTTTTAAATTCTTCACATCTTGCTGTTCTTAGGA
>NZ_FRAJ01000016.1:0-30697 GCF_900142285.1 Caminicella sporogenes DSM 14501
GTCCGGTGACTATAGCGAAGGGGATACACCTGTTCCCATACCGAACACAGAAGTTAAGCCCTTCAGCGCCGATGGTACTTGGTGGGAGACCGCCTGGGAGAGTAGGTCGTTGCCGGTTAGAATATAAATCCTCTGAAGAATTTTTAAATTCTTTAGGGGATTTTGTTTTTTAATAGATTTTAAATTAAAAATAATTTACTAAATCATTTAAATATGGTAATTTAATAATAGATTAATGAAAACAATTTTCATTATTTTTTGTTGAACAAATTATATTTGAATAGGAGAATGAAAATGAAGTTTAATTTAAATAAATTTTTGTTTTCTGTATCTTATGCTTTAGATTTCGTTGAAATGGATATACTTGGAGTTTCTACAAATCATTCCAAAAGAGTAGCTTATATGTCTGCAGTTATAGGCAAAGCTTTAAATTTAACTGAAGAAGAAGTTTTTGATTTGGTATCTTTATCAATATTACATGATAATGGTGCTTCTCAAAATTTATTAGATGAAAATTTAAATTTAGTTGATAGCAAAACTATTCATAGGTATTATTTAGAAAGTCGTAAAAATCACTGTATAATAGGAGAAAAAAATTTAAAAGCATATCCATTTTTAACAGATGTTACAGGTGTTATAAAATATCATCATGAAACTTATTCTGGAACGGGTTTTTTTGGATTGAGAAATAACGAGATACCATTAATGTCTCAAATAATACATTTTGGAGATACTTTGGAAAATAGTTTTAACTTAAAAAAATCTTCTACCAAGGATATAGAAAAGATTTATAAATTTATAAGTTTAAATAAAGGAATATTGTTTTCACCTATTATTGTGGATACTTTTTTAGATGTTAGCAAGAATATTTCTTTTTGGTTAAATATGAGAGATGAGTTTATAGATTATGCTCTGCATGAGTATGTTCCTAAGAGAACAGTTGATTTGACTTGGAAAGAGATAAAGCAAATTACAGATGTATTTTCAAATATAATAGACTCAAAATCAAAATTTACGCTAAGACATTCTAGAGGTTTAACCGAAAAGGTGTCAATTATGGCAGATTATTATGGGAAAAATAGCGATGAAAAAATGAAATTGATGATTGCTGCAGATTTACATGATTTAGGAAAGTTGGCAGTTAACACTTCTATTTTAGATAAGCCTGGTAAATTGACTCGTGAGGAATTTGAAATAATTCAAAAACATCCTTATTATACGAGAATAACTTTAAGGCAGATAGAAGGTTTTAGAGAAATAACAGAGTGGGCTTCAAATCATCATGAAAAATTAAATGGTTCTGGGTATCCATATGGATTAACTGAAAAGGAATTGGATTTTAATTCCAGATTAATGGCTTGTTTAGATGTTTATCAAGCTTTGACAGAAGATAGACCTTATAGAGAAAAATTAACTCATAATGAGGGTATAAAAATATTAAAAAGTATGGCAAAAGATAATTTGCTTGATGGTTACATAGTTGAAGATATAGATAAAGTTATGAAATGAAAATTTTAAAAAGATTTATTTTGTTTTAATTTGGTCTTGAAAAAAGACCTATTTTTTATGGAGAAAATAATTGTTAATACAAATAATATAAATAATGCTATAATATTCTGAGAGTGACTGTGAGGTGTAGTATATGAAAAGAAGTTTATCAGAAGAGAAAAATAATACTGTTGGAAGTATATGTAAAGTATTAATACCATTTAGTGAAAGAAAACCACTTGAAGAAATAGAAAGATTAATAGTTAAAGGATTTAGAAAAAAGATTTGGAAACAATTTGTAAAAGCAATAGATGAGTATAGTCTAGTAAAAAATGGAGATAAAATAGCAGTTGCAATTTCTGGGGGAAAAGATAGTATACTTATGGCAAAGCTTTTTCAAGAGTTAAAACGATACGGTAAGATGAATATTGAATTGGAATTTATAGTTATGGATCCCGGATATAATGAAAATATTAAGAAACTTTTAATAGATAATTGTAAGTATTTAAATATACCTATAAAGATTTTTGAATCTGGTATCTTTAGAATAATAGATGACATAGCAAAAGAAAATCCTTGTTATATGTGTGCAAAAATGCGTCGAGGAGCACTTTATTCAAAAGCTAAGGAACTTGGATGTAATAAGTTAGCTCTTGGACATCATTTTAATGATGTTATTGAAACTACATTGTTAAATATATTTTATTCTGGAAATTTTAAAACAATGCTTCCAAAATTAAAATCTACAAATTTTGAAAATATAGAATTGATTAGACCTATGTATTTTATTCGTGAAGAACATATTGAGAGGTTTATTCAAATAAGTGGGATATTGCCTATTGATTGTGCTTGTATGGTAGCGGCGAAAAAAATATCAAGTAAACGTTATGAAATGAAGGAACTTATAAAGAAATTAAAAACAAATTTTAAAAATGTAGATAAATCAATTTTTAGTGCAGCACAAAATGTTAATATGGATGCTATTTTAGGATGGGAAAAAGGTGGAAAAAAGTATTCATTTTTAGATTTTTATGATAAAGAATAAAATATAAAAAAATATTTTGCTTTATTTAGATGAGTAAATAAATAAGTTTTTTATTTTGTACGAGGAGGAAATAAAGTGATAAAGGAATTTTTAAAATCTTTTTTTCTCATTTTAAGTGCTGAAATGGGGGACAAGACTCAAGTATTAGCTATGGCTTTTGCAACACAATTTACTGTAAAGGAAGTTCTTATTGGTGTTTTTTTAGGATGTCTATTAAATCATGGGATTGCAATAACATTAGGAACTTATTTATCTTCAGTTGTTCCTTTGGATATTGTTCAAATAGTTGCAGGATTTACATTTATTTTTTTTGGTTTGCTATCATTAAAATATGAAGAAAATGATGATATAGAAGAAAATAATACAAGAAAATATGGACCTGTAATGACAGTGGCTATGGCATTTTTTATTGGAGAACTTGGAGATAAAACACAATTAACAGCTATAACTTTGTCTGTAGATGCAGTTTTTCCTATATTTATTTTAATGGGAACTGTACTAGGTATGGTAGTTACTAGTGGAATAGGAATATTTATTGGCAGCAGAATAGGTAATATGATTCCTGAAGTAGGAATAAAGATATTATCATCTGTAATATTTTTAACTTTTGGTTTATTTAAGCTTTATTATACTTTACCTCAAAAATATCTAACACCTGTTAATATATTTATATTTTTAGTTATAATTGGAGCTGTAGTTTTTATTTTATTAATGAAAATGTTTAAAGAGCATAAACAAGGAAAGATTACAGCATATGAAGAAGCAGCTCTTACATTATATGAATATTATCATCATATAAGAAATAGTATTGAAGATATATGTTTGGGTGAAAAGACATGTGGCAAATGTAGCAGTGAAAAATGCATTATTGGTTATACTAAAAAAATATTAGATGAAAGTTTAAGTAAAGAAAATAAAGATTTAAAGACGAAAAATATGGATTTTTATAATAGCTTGAAAAAAGAATTTGATAAAGATAAGGTAATTAATAGCTTAAGTATGATAATAGCATTTTTAAATAAAAATTTAATTGAAAAAGAAAGATTAGAAGTAGTAAATCAAGTGAGAAATAAGCTTGAAATGATTTTGTTTGATAAAGAATTAGAATTTAAAAATAAAAAAGATTATTATAAGACTATCAAAAATATAGATAAAAGAATTTCTAAAAAAATTATTAATGAAGTTAGAAAATTATAAGAAATTTTACATAAATTAATATAAAGGAATAAAATAGAGGATGCATTAAACGCATCCTCTATTTTATGAAAAAAGTTTAACTATTTGTTCAGCTAATTTTGAACCTATAAAAATTCCAACTATTCCTGCAATACCTGCTATTGTTGGAGGTGCAGGTAGAGGAAGTTTTGCAAGTGTAAAAACGCTTCCTGTAATAATACCTGTAATTAGAGCAATTAGTGTGAGTTTCATTATTTTATTTCAACTCCTTTAAATAACTTTTAATGCATTTGTTTTATTAATCTTTTTGAAGATAGTTTAACATGTTTTATAACTTCTTCTAAATCAATAGTTGTAAGTTTACGATTTTCCATAAGTATATTTCCATCTACTATAACTGTATCTACATCAGAAGATTGAGCAGAGTAAACTATAGATGATATTAGATTATATTTTGGATACAGATGAGGTTTATTTAAGTCTAATAGAATAATATCTGCACATTTACCAATTTCAATTGAACCAACTTTATCATCTATTCCAAGGGCTTTTGCACCATTTATGGTAGCCATTTTTACAGCTTCTATTGCAGGGATTAATGTACTATCTTTAGTAATACCTTTATTTAAAATAGCAGCTAGATTTATTTCTTCAAACATATTTAGATTGTTATTGCTGCAAGAGCCATCTGTTCCTAAGGATATGTTTATTTTTCTTTTAATCATTTTATCAATAGGGGCAAAGCCATTAGCTAGTTTTAAATTACTTGTAGGATTGTATAGAACATGAACATTTTTTTTCATCAAAATGTCTAAATCTTCTTCAGTTAAATGAACGCAGTGAGCAGCTAAAGTTCTTACGTCAAATAAACCGATATCATCTAAAAGTTTTACAGGGGTTTTACCATAAGTTTTTGATATATGTTCGATTTCTTGTAAACTTTCACTTAAGTGTATGTGAATACCTGTTTCTAATTCTTTTGCTAAATTTGTAATTACTTTCAAATAATCTTCTGAACACGTATATGGTGCATGAGGACCTATAAATATTCTGATTCTGTCATTATTAGATTTATGCCATTTTTCATATAATGACCTTGTAGTTTTAAAATTCAAGTTATCATTTCTAGTTTTATCAAATAGCGTATGGGATATATTTCCTCTGATTTTAGTACTTGCTGTTGCTTTTGCTATAGTATCTGCAAAGGTGTACATATCATTAAAGCAAGTAACACCGGACATGATTAATTCTGCTATACTGAGCATAGTTCCCCAATAAATATCTTCCTTAGTAAGTTTATTTTCAATAGGCCATACTTTTTCTGTAAGCCATTTCCAAAGTGGCATATCGTCTGCATAATTTCTAAGTAATGACATAGGTAAATGGGTATGTGTATTTATTAAGCCAGGCATAGCAAGTTTATCTTTTCCATCTATAACTTTTTCATAATTAAAATCATTGGGAATTTTTCCAATGTGTTTAATAATACCTTTTTCAATGCCTATACTTGTTTCTTCTATATAGCCATTTTCTTCAGTAAAAAATAGTACAGAAGCATTTTTGATTAATATATTCAATTAGTTTCACCTCCATGTCCGGCATTTAGTAAAGAAATATTTTATTATATGCTTTTAATAACATTTTTCATTAAAGTAATGAATTTTTCTCTAGCCTTTGCAGAAGTTTCCATTACTTCGCTGTGGTCTAAAGGCTGCTCTAATATACCAGCTGCCATGTTTGTCATACAAGAAACACCTATTACTTTAAGTCCACTGTGAACAGCTACTAATACTTCTGGAACGGTAGACATACCAACTGCATCTGCTCCTAAAGTTCTGAGCATTCTGATTTCTGCAGGTGTTTCATAAGATGGACCTGTCATGCAAGCATATACTCCTTCTTGAAGATTTATATTTAAAGATTTTGCGATTTCTTTTACTTTTTTTCTTAAATCTAAATCATATGCATTAGACATGTCTGGAAAACGAGGACCGAATTCATCTAAATTTTTGCCAATTAAAGGATTATTACCAGCTAAATTTAAATGGTCTTTAATAAGCATTAAATCTCCTGGAGTATATGAAGTATTAACAGCACCTGCTGCATTAGTTACTATTAAAGTTTTAATACCTAGTAATTTCATTACACGAACAGGAAAAGTAACTTCTTTCATATGATAACCTTCGTAAAAATGGAATCTTCCTTGCATTGCAATTACTTGTTTTCCTTCAAGTTTTCCAATAACTAATCTTCCTGCGTGGCCTTCTACTGTTGAAACTGGAAAATTTGGAATTTCATCATATGGATAATATTCTGCATCTTCAATTTGATTTCCAATTGAGCCAAGTCCAGAACCAAGAATAAGACCTATTTCAGGTTTGAATTTAGTTCTGTCTGAAATATATTTAGCAGATTCTTTTAGTTTTTGTTGATAGTTCATAGGTATCCTCCCTCATAGTTTTTAATAGTTAGGAAATAATAATTGTATCATATAATAATTATATTACATTATAAATAGAATACATAGATTTGAGTTATATTATGCGAAAACGTTTCCTTTTTTTAAAAATATAAAACTTGTCAAGATTGTAAGTTTCTTAAACAAGATTAGCAGATAGTTAAGTAAAAAAAAATGACAGGTGGCACTTTTATTTGAGGCTAGATTGATATAATATTTTCCAAATAAAAATTTCGACAAAAAATGTTGAAATTTGTAGAAATGTTTGTTATACTTCAATTTATGCGAAAACGTTTCCTTCCTATTGTATAAATTTAGAGGAAGGTGTTGAGAAATTATGGAAAAATTGATAAGTGTATTAGGACTAGGGATAATGGTTTTGATAGCTTATCTAATGTCAGATAATAAAAAATCAGTTGACTGGAAGTTAGTTGGTATTGGTATAGGAATGCAGTTAGTATTTGGACTTCTTATTTTAAAGTGGAAGCCTGGTCAAATGGCTTTTAGTGTTTTAAATGATTTAGTAACTAAGTTGTTAGATTTTACAAAAGAAGGTACATCATTTTTATTTGGAAATATGCTTAATGTAGAAAGCTTTGGATTTATATTTGCATTACAGATACTGCCTACAATTATTTTCTTTTCAGCATTAATGACTGTTTTGTATCATTTAGGAATAATGGAAAAGGTTATAACTGTTTTAGCAAAGATTATGGCAAAATTATTGGGAACAAGTGGTGCAGAGTCTTTATCTGCAGCTGCAAATATTTTTGTTGGACAAACTGAAGCTCCACTTGTAATTAAACCTTTTATTAAGACAATGACTAAATCTGAATTATTGACTATTATGACAGGAGGTATGGCTACTGTTGCAGGTGGAGTAATGGCAGGTTATGTTTCTATGGGAGTTGAAGCAGGACATTTAATAGCAGCAAGTATAATGTCAGCTCCTGCAAGTTTAATTATAGCTAAAATAATGGTTCCTGAGACTGAAACTCCAGTAACAAAGGGAAAAGTCAAAGTTCATTTAGATGAAATAGATGCAAACATAATAGATGCAGCAGCAAGAGGAACTACTGAAGGTTTAAAGTTGGCTTTAAATGTAGGTGCTATGCTTTTATCATTTATAGCATTAGTGGCATTGTTAAATTCTATCATAGCTTGGTTTGGCAGTTTAATAGGTATGGATTATTTAAGTTTAGAGTGGATATTGGGTAGATTATTTGCACCTTTAGCTTATATAATGGGTATACCTCTTAAAGATGCTATTGCAGCAGGAAATTTATTAGGTCAAAAGATTGTTATAAATGAGTTCTTTGCTTATGCTAATCTTTCAGAACTTATAAAGAATCATGAAATTAGTAAGAGAACTATAGTTATACTGACTTATGCTCTTTGTGGATTTGCTAACTTTAGTTCAATAGGAATTCAAGTAGGTGGTATTGGTTCATTAGCTCCTGAAAGACGTTCAGATATAGCTAAACTTGGATTTAAAGCATTAATAGGTGGAAGTTTAGCAGCATTTATGACGGCTACTATAGCAGGAATTTTAATATAAAGAAAATAAAAATAATTGTAATTTAATTTTATTTTCTAATGATATAAATACAAAATTAATGTTATAATAAAGTACAGAATCATAATGAAAATTTTAATATAAAACTTATATTTGTTTTTATTGATGAGATAATAAAAATTTATTGATGAGGGATAAGTATGTCAGTAGAAAAAATTATAAAAGAAAACCCATATTTACAAAAACTTCTAAAAACTATGCCTGAAGATGTAAAACAAAGAGCTGTTTTAAAAGAGTTTTTTCCAACAGATATATTGCTTAAAAAAGATGAAGAAGTAAATTGTGTTTACTTACTTTATTCAGGTACACTAAGGGTAATTAATGAATTTCCTAATGGAACGGTATATGGGTTTGCTTATATAGATTCTACTGAAATTATTGGAGCTTTAGAAATATTGGCAAAGGAGAAAAAAATAGCTGCTACTGTTGAAGCTGTAACACACAGTATAGCACTTAGAATATCAAAAGAAGATTTTATTAAGTGGTTTGAGAGCAGTATAGATTTTACAATGGAAATGGCTAAAATGCTTGCAAAGAAATTTTATCCAACAGTGTGTAAAAACGGTGAAGTTTTCATGAATTCTTCTATATATTCATTGGCTTCTTTTATAATACGTTCTGTTGAAGAAGATATAAAAGAGGGAAAGACTGGAATTATAAATAAAAAAAGACAGTATATTGCTGATGAACTTGGAGTAAGTTTAAGAACAGTTTATAGAGCTATAAAAAAATTGAAGGAAGATAATTTGATTACAGTTATTAAAGGGAAAATACATGTTAGTAGAGAGCAATATGAAAAACTTGCAGAAATAATACACGAGTATATTTAAAAATAAAAAAATGAATCTTAATGGTTTTAATCATTAAGATTCATTTTTTTACTAACTTTTTTTAATCGTTATTATTCTTATAGAGCTTAAAAAATATGTATTATGACCTTTATGTTTATTATAAGTATTACCTTTTACCTTACATTATACATAGATGATAAAAATGTTAAAAAAGTAAACCAATGTATACAGAAAATTTTTATATGCATTGGTTTACTTTTTGTGATTTTTTGACATCTATATATATTAAAGAAATTTAAGATTTTATGAATTTTTTAATATATCACTAATAACACGAACATATGTTTGACAAAATAAAAAATATGTAGTAAAATTAAAAAAACTATTTAGATGAAGGAGGGATTATGTGATTATAAAAAATAATACTCAAGAAGAATTTGATAAATATTTAATAAGTTATATAAAAAAGACATTGTTTTTTAGCAGTAAAGAATTTTATAAAAAGTTTGCAGAAAATAGAGATACAGAAATATTAATATTAGATGCTCCATTAGCAAATGAAAATGATATAAATTTTGTAGATATAATAGCAGATAATTCTTCGGATGTAGTGAAAGAAATTTCAAATTATAGTACAGATATAAGAGATTATATAGAAAATAGAGAATTATTAAAAGCAATGGAAAGTTTAAATGATAGAGAAGCATATATTTTATATAAACTGTTTGTAGAGGAAAAAAATGGAGCAGAAATAGCTCGAGAATTTAATGTTAGTAAGCAGTATATTAATAAAATCAAAGGGCGGGCTTTTAAAAAATTAAGATGTTGCTTAGAGAAAGAGGTGAAATAGTGGAAGATACATTTATCAATATTTTAAGTCAAACAGGTTTTCCAATAGCAGTTGCGGCATTTTTACTTATTCGAATAGAGAGAAGACTAGATGAATTAAATCAGACTCTTGTGCATATGATAGAAATTTTTTCAAAAAATAGCTAAGGAGATGATACAATGGGGGATAACTATTTTGATTTAAAAACTTTATTTATTGGGGCTAAAAAGGGGAATAAAAAAGATATGTATAGGTTAATACAATTTTTTGATAAAGATTTAAGAAAGAGAAGTTATATTTGTGGAATGTTTAATGAAGATGTGTATCAGGAAATGTGCATTAAGCTATTGAAATGCATTAAAAATTTTGAGTATAAGAGAATAAGTTGATAATATGTATATCTATAGCAAGAAATATCTTTGATTTTAAAATAAACAATGAGTCTCTAAAGTAAATAAAGAGCTTTAGGGACTTTTATTGTTATAAAAATTTTTAAGGCTAATGGATTTTTTTAATTTTCAAATAAGGGGTGCTATTAAACCAAAACATATAATTGAACATACAATGAATTTTAATGTGCTAATGTTAGGTAAAAAATAATTTAAGCTATTTGTTATAATAAGTGCAACAATAAAAAACAATATAATTGATATAATTGTCAACTTATACAAAGTACTACATTGTAGACATTTAATTTTTGAAAAAAGAAAAGCTACTCTTTCTTTCCATGAGAACTTATATCCATATTTTTTACATTTATCCATAATAATAATTTTATTCCTTATTTTAAAGATATTTTTAAAAAAAATCTTTTTTATAATTATATATGTTATCATAATATTATAAAATAGGGAGACGGTTCTTTTATGCTATAATTTTTTATTTATTCTATGACAAATTTTAACACACAAGAACCGTACCTTTGTATGTTGCTCTATAGAAATAAACGATAAAAAGTTAAGATAAAATTAAGAATATAGATGTAGAAAAAAAGTATTACATGTATTAAAATATGAAATATAATTAAAATACAGAAAATTTATAAATACATAGTACAATAAATATTAAAAAAAGTTTTTATAAGATATTTAACTAAAAAGGAGAACCGTATGAGAATTTTAATTATTGCTATAATAATCTTTTTTATTAAATATGTTTATCCTAAAATAGACAGATATTTGAGATTTAGAGGGATTAGATGGCATAAGAAAATTGTGGATAAAATACCTGTACTTATTTGTTTTGTAATTATAGGAAGTATATTTTTTTCGTTTTTTAGTTCTTTTATATTTGAATTTATAGTAATTTTAAATCCTAATGCGGTAAGAACTAGTGGAATAGTTGTTTCAGTTGAAGAAAAAGGAACAGGAAGAACAAAAACTCACATTTCAACTATAAAATTTTATGATAAAGATGGTATAGAAAGGATTGTTACTGGTACAGGAGCATATTCAATTGGAGAAAATGTAACGATTGCCTATATAAAGGATAAGCCAAAGACGGCAGTGATTCAGTCGTATAAAGAAATAGTTAAAAAATTATTGTTTATAATTCCGCTTTTTTTAATTGTATATTCAATTATTTTTCCTTATATTAGAGAAAAAATAGATGATTATAAGAGAATAAAGAGATTAAAGAAAATGGGTTTTAAGTAAAATTAATTATTTTTAATATAAGCAATTAATTTTAAAAGAACATGTTTCCGATATTGAACAAATTTTTGCTTTAATTCAAGAGTTAAATAATTTAATCAATACTTTAAGGGAGATTGCTCAAGATTATTAAACTAGGAAGTGAGGAGTATGTTATATTTAAGTAAAAAAGACATTTTTAATCTCGTTTCATTTGATGAATTAATAGATAGTATTGAATTAGCTTTTAGGATATATGAGCAGAAAAGTTTTCAAATGCCGGATAGAATTCATTTGCATTATAGAGAAAATACATTTTTATATATGCCGTGTTTTACCGAGGATATAATAGGAACAAAAGTATTAACTGTATTTCCAAAGAATACTGATAAAAATGTGCCGGTAATTCAAGGGCTTATGCTGCTTAATGATGTAGAGACTGGAAAACCTATTGCATTGATTGACGGAGCAAGTCTGACTGCTTTTAGAACTGGAGCCGTGGGTGGTGTAGGTATTAAACATACTGCGAAAGAAGATTGTCAGTCAGTAGGATTAGTTGGAGCTGGAGTTCAAGGATTTTATCAACTGCTATTTGCTGCAAAAGTTAGAGATATAAAGAAAATTTACATATATGATATATTTGAGGACAAACTTATTTCTTTTAAAGAAAAATTATTAGAAAAATTGACTGATGTAGAAATAAATATTGTAAATAATACTAGAGAACTTGTAGAAAAGTCTGAAATAATTATTACTACAACTACTTCAGAAAAACCTGTTTTACCTGATGATGAAAAACTGTTGAAAGGGAAACATTTCATTGGAATAGGTTCTTATAAACCAAATATGAGGGAATTTCCAGAGGCTTTATTTAAACTTTTAGATGAGGTATATATAGATACAGATTTTGCTGCTGAGGAATCTGGAGATTTAGTTATTCCGCTTGAGAAGAATTGGATAAAAAGAGAGCAGATTAAAACTTTTGGGAAGTTATTAAAAGACAATGATATAAAATCAGATACTACTTTATTTAAATCAGTAGGTATGGCATTATTTGATTTGGTAGTTGCAAATGTAATATACAGTAAGGCAGCAGAAAAAGGAGTAGGACAGAAGATAATATTATAAAAATAATAAATACTCATTAAAATTTTATGCTCATTTGAAGTAAAATATGATATTGCATTATTGTAATAAATATGTTACAATAAAATAAAAAATAGTATTTGTACAATGAGGTACAAATTAGAGAGCAATGAAGCTTGCAGGGAAAGTAATTTATTTTCCTTAGCAAGCTTTTTTGATTTTTACATTGTAATTTTGTTTAACATAGAGGTTTGTATATTTATAATGTTTTACAATTTATTATAAATTATAAAATTGATAAGGCTTGCAATTTAAAATGTATTTGTTATTTTGAAAGGTTGATATTATATGACGAAAAGTGAAAAACAAAGAGTTATTCAAGAGTATGTACCTGGTAAACAAGTTACATTAGCTCATTTAATAGCAAATCCTCAAAAAAGTATTTATAAAAAACTTGGAATTTCTGATGATTGTGACGAATACAATGAAGCTATAGGTATATTGACTATTACTCCTAGTGAAGCAGCAATAATAGCAGCAGATGTTGCGACTAAAGCAGCTGGAGTAAAGATAGGATTTTTAGATAGATTTAGTGGGTCGCTTGTTATAGTGGGGGATGTATCTAGTGTAGAATTGGCATTAAGGGAAGTGTTAAATTTATTGACAAACGTTTTAGCATTTGCTCCTGCAAATTTGACAAAATCTTAGGAGTGTATTGAATTGAAGAAGATGATATTGATAGGACGAACACATAGTGGAAAGACTACTCTTATACAAGTATTAAATAAAAGTTTGATAAAGTATAAAAAAACTCAAACGATAGAATATCATAATAACATTTTAGATACGCCCGGGGAGTATATAGAAAACAGAAGATTTTATAATGCTCTAATAATATCTTCCTTTGACTGTGATGTCATAGGATTGGTTCAAGATTGTACTGATTGTAGTTGTATTTTTCCTCCTAATTTTGTGTCTATGTTTAATAAAGAAGTAATAGGTATTATTACTAAAATAGATTGTAAAGAGGGTAATATCAAATATGCTGAAAAATGTCTACATAGTGCCGGAGTGAGCAAGGTATTTAAAATCAGTTCTATTAAGGGGTATGGAATAGAAAATATAAAAAAATATTTATATCGGGAATAAATTATTTTAATTTTAAAGATATTTTTTATTAATATAAGGAGGGGGAAAATGAAAAAAAGAATAGTAATAGCCGATGATGAGCCTATTACTAGAATGGATTTTTCAGAACTGTTAAAAGAGGCTGGCTACGATGTTGTAGGAGAAGCTTCTGATGGATTTGATGCAGTAGAGTTGTGTAGAAAGTTAAAACCAGATTTAGTTCTTATGGATGTTAAAATGCCTTTATTGAGTGGTCTTAAAGCATCAAAAATAATAGCACAAGAAAATTTACCATGTAGTGTAGTACTTATAACGGCTTATAGTGGAAAGGAATTTATAGATGAGGCAAAAGATGCAGGAGTTATGGGATATATTGTTAAACCGATTGATGAAAAATCACTTATTGCTACTATTGAAATAGCAATTGCAAAGGGAAATGAATTTAGAAAAATACAAGAAAAAATTATTAAGACTGAGGAGCGATTGAGAGCTAGAAAAGTAGTTGAAAGAGCCAAGGGAATTTTGATGAAAAAATATGGATTAACTGAAGAAGATGCATATAATAAAATCAGGAAATTAAGTATGGATAAACGTTGTGCTATGAAAGACATAGCAGATGCTATTATAATAAATGGTTAATTTTATATAGGTTTTAAAATAAAATTTTTATATAGGGGTAATCTTCATGATTTATAAATTATGTAAAGTCCATACTTATTTAACTGATAAAGATATTAAAAAATTAGAAAATATAGCAAATAATTTACCTTTGATTGCTGATTTATTACAGGCTGATATATTTATTGATTGTATGACTAAGGACCCAGATGTGGCAATTGTGGTGGCAGAAGCAAAACCATGTAATTTTCCTTCAATGTATCAACAATCAGTTGTTGGTGAATTTGCACTGAGAAAAAATGAACCAGCAGTTTTGAGAACTTTAGAAATAGGGATGCCTACTAGAGATTTAAGAGCTATTACTCAAGAAAATAAATCTGTAAAGCAAAATGTAGTACCAATTAGAAATGATTTAGGAGATGTTATAGGAGTATTGATAGCAGAAATTGACATAACAAAGAGTATAAATGAAAAGAAGAATATGGAGATTTTAAGTGAAACTGCTGAAAAACTCACAGAAGCACTTCAGACATTTTCAGATACTGGTAATCCAATACATTACCATATTACAGATGGCATAATTATATTTAATAGCAATGGAATATCGACATATGCAAATCCAGTTGCAAAGAATCTTTATAGAAAATTAGGTTATATAGATGATTTGATAGGAATACATTTTAACAATTTAGTTTTAGATGGGAAAAGATTTAGTGAGATAAAATCTCAGAATTTTATTAGCAGTTCAGAGGTATATATAAGTGAATTGACTTTAAAGGTAAAATATGCTGTAATGAAGCAGAGGAATATAGAAGTAGTAGGTGTGATTATGGTTATAAGGGATATTTCCGACGTAAAGGCAAAGGAAAAAGAATTGATTTTAAAGTCTGTAGCGATAAAGGAAATTCATCATAGAGTAAAAAATAATTTACAAACGATAGCCAGTTTGCTTAGACTGCAATCTAGACGTGTAGATAATGAAACTGCAAAAATTGCATTTAATGAGAGTATAAGCAGAATTTTAAGTATAGCTGTAACACATGAAATATTAGCTCAAAAGGGTGTAGATGATGTAGATATAAAGACAATTCTTTCAAGAATTAAAAATAAAGTTATAGATTATAGCATACCTAAAAATACTAGAGTAAGGATTGAAATAACTGGAGACAATCTTAACATTGATTCGGATAAAGCTTCTTCTATAGCTCTTGTAGTCAATGAACTTATACAGAATTCACTTCAATATGCGTTTGTTGGAAGAAATGAAGGAATAATAGAAGTAAATATTCAAAAAGGAAGTATGTATTCAAATATTTCTATAATTGATAATGGTGTTGGATTTGACATAAAATCTACTAGACCGGGGAGTTTAGGTTTTAATATTGTTAAAAGTATAGTAAAGGATAAATTACATGGACAAATAAATATTCAGTCGAATTCTAAAGGAACTAAAGTAATGTTTGATTTTAAAAATTAAAAATTAAAGCACAAAGATGTGTTTTGAAAGGCAAAGAGGCCAGAAGGAGATTTATATAAATGTCCTTTTGGCCTCTTTTGTTTAGGGAAGGAGGTACAGGATTGAAAGAGGATATTTTGAGCGTGGGTATAGACATTGGAACTTCAACAACTCAGCTGGTTTTTAGCAGAATAACAGTTGAAAATACAGCTTCAATAGGTTCTGTACCTAGAATCAAAATTATTGATAAAAAAATTATCTATAAAAGTGATATATATTTTACTCCGCTTAGGTCATTAAAAAAAATAGATGGTATAGAAATTAGAAAAATAATAGAGAGAGAATATGCAAAAGCAGGTATTAGACCTAAAGATGTTAATACAGGGGCAGTAATTATAACAGGTGAAACTGCAAGGAAAGAAAATGCTAGAGAAGTTTTAGATATTTTAAGCAGCTTTGCAGGAGATTTTGTTGTAGCTACAGCAGGACCTGATTTAGAAGGAATTATTGCTGGGAAGGGAGCAGGAGCTGCTCAAATATCAAAAGAAAGAGGAGTTAGTGTTGTAAATTTAGATATAGGTGGTGGTACAACAAATATAGCCGTTTTTAAAAATGGAGAAGCGATAGATACAGCTTGTCTTGATATTGGAGGTAGACTGATTAGATTGAATAAGGATACTTTAGAAGTGATTTATGTATCTTCAAAATTAAAATTATTAGCACAGAGTATAGGTTTAAATATTTTTGAAGGAAAGAGATTGACATTGCAGGAGTTAAATAAATTAGCAGTGAGGATGGTAGAAATTCTTGAAGAAGTTATAGGGATTAAAGCTAAATCACCAGAGCTTAATTTAATGCTCACAAATCACGATTTGAGAAGAAATTATGATATAGATTATATTTCCTTTTCTGGAGGAGTTGCCGGCTGCATATATGGTGCGGATAGGATTGATTTATTTGAATATGGAGATATTGGAATCATACTTGGACAGACAATAAAAAAATCAAATTTAGTTAGGAAAAAAAATATGATAAAGTCTGTTGAAACTATTAGAGCAACAGTGGTTGGTGCAGGTTCTCATACAACAGATATTAGCGGAAGTACTATAACATTTGACGAAAGAGTTTTGCCATTGAAAAATATACCAATATTAAAGCTTTCTGATGAAGATGAAAAACTGCCTTTAAGAAAGCTAGCAGGTGCGATTGCCAATAAATTAAAGTGGTTCAAGTTAGAAAATGAAAAACAGCAAGTAGCATTAGCTATTAAGGGGGTGAAAAATGTCAGCTTTGAAACGATACAGGAATTATCAAAGTGCATCATAGAAGGTATGAATGAAATTCTTGAGCGTAATTTGCCGTTAATTGTCATTGTTGAAAATGATATTGCAAAAGTCTTAGGGCAAACATTAAAAGCACAGCTAGGATATAAGAAAGATGTAGTATGTATAGATTCGGTAAAAGTGGAAAATGGAGACTATATAGATATTGGCAATTCAATTGCCAATGGAAAGGTAGTTCCTGTAATAGTAAAGACTTTGCTGTTTAGCTACTAGTATTAGAAAGGGGAGAAAAAATGAGACTTAAAACGAAGCTCTTTGGAACTGTTTATCAATTTAAAGATGTGAAGGAAGTTTTAGCAAAGGCAAATGAAGAAAAATCTGGAGATAAGTTAGCAGGTATAGCAGCTGAATCTGTAACAGAAATGATTGCTGCCAAAGAGGTGCTTAGTAATTTTACACTAGGAGATTTAAGAAATAATCCAGTAGTTCCATATGAAGAAGATGAGGTAACTAGAATTATCCAAGATGGTGTAAATGAAAAAATATATAACGAAATAAAAAATTGGACTATTTCCGAGTTAAGAGAGTGGATATTGAGTGATGAAACTACAGGAGCAGATATTAGGAGGATAAGTAGAGGTTTAACTAGTGAGATGGTAGCAGCCGTTGCTAAGATAATGTCGAATTTAGATTTGATTTATGGAGCCAGTAAGATACGTGTAACAGCTCATTGTAATACTACTATCGGACTACAAGGGACTTTATCATTTAGATTGCAGCCAAATCATACTACTGATGATTTAGATGGCATTATAGTTTCTGTGATGGAAGGTTTAAGTTATGGAATAGGTGATGCAGTTATAGGCCTTAATCCAGTAAATGATACTGTTGATAATGTATTCAATGTTTTAAAAATGTTTGAAGAATTTAAAAGGAAGTGGGAAATACCTACACAAAATTGTGTTTTAGGACATGTTACTACTCAAATGGATGCTATAAGGAAAGGTGCACCAGCAGATATGATATTTCAAAGTATTGCAGGAACAGAAAAAGCTAATAAAGCTTTTGGTGTTACTGCAGCTTTGTTGGAAGAAGCTAGAGAATTAATTCTCAAAGAGGGGACATCTACAGGACCAAATGTCATGTACTTTGAAACAGGTCAGGGTTCAGAACTGTCATCTGAAGCACATCATGGAGTAGATCAAGTAACTCTTGAAGCTAGATGCTATGGTTTTGCTAAAAAATTTGCACCATTTTTAGTTAATACCGTTGTTGGATTTATAGGACCGGAGTATCTATATGACAGTAAACAGGTTATTAGGGCAGGATTAGAAGATCATTTTATGGGTAAATTGACTGGTATTCCAATGGGAGTAGATGCTTGTTATACAAATCATATGAAAGCAGATCAAAACGATATTGAAAATTTGGCAGTTTTATTAACTACTGCTGGATGCAACTATTTTATGGGTATTCCTGCAGGTGATGATATAATGCTCAACTATCAATGTACTGGATACCATGAGGGAGCAACGTTAAGGCAGTTAACTAATAAAAGACCAATCAAAGAATTTGAAGATTGGCTTGAAAAGATGGGAATTTATGAAGATGGCAAATTAAGTAAAAGAGCTGGTGATGCATCAATATTCATGAAATAGAATATCGAGGGGGTAAGAATGTGATTTCTGAAAAAGAAATAAAGAATATTATTGAACAAGTATTAAAAGAAATGACATTAAATGATAATGCAGAATTTAAAAATCACAGTATTAATAATTGTAATGAGCCTTATTGCAAAGATGAAGAAGTTCCTGATATTACTGCAGTAGATATAAGAAAACAATTATTAGTTCCAAATCCACAAAATAAGGAAAGGTATTTAATGTTAAAAGAAGCTACTCCGGCTAGAGTTGGTATATGGAGAGCCGGGCCAAGATATAAAACTGAAACTTTATTGAGATTTAGAGCAGACCATGCGGTTGCTCAAGATGCAGTTTTCACCTATGTTTCAGAAGAATTTTTAGAGGAAATGAACCTCTTTTCAGTATCGACAATGTGTAAAGATAAAGATGAATATTTGACTAGACCGGACCTCGGGAGGAGATTTGATGAAGAAACTAAAAAGTTAATTCAAGAAAAATGCAAAAACAATCCTAAAGTACAAATATATATATCAGATGGATTGAGTTCTACGGCAATAGAAGCAAATGCAAAAGATACTTATTTAGCTATTATTCAAGGATTAAAGGGATATGGAATAGATGTTGGTACACCTTTCTTTGTAAAACATGGTAGAGTTCCAGCTATGGATGCTGTTTCTGAAATATTAGGTGCTGAGGTAACGGTAGTTCTAATTGGAGAAAGACCCGGACTTGCAACAGGAGAAAGTATGAGCTGTTATATGGTTTATAATGCCAAAGTGGGAATACCTGAATCAAATAGGACAGTGGTTTCTAATATACACAAGGGTGGAATTCCAGCAGTTGAAGCAGGTGCTCATATAGCTGATGTTATTAAGAAGATACTTGAGCAGAAGGCAAGCGGATTAGAGCTTAAGTTATAAGATTGGAGGGTGATATTAAATGAAAAATGACCCATTACGTACAACTGTATTGAGTGTAAAGCTTATACCAAATGTAGATTATGATATGGCTGAAAAATTAGAATTGCCAGAAGGACATAAAAGTATAGGAATGATAACAACAGATTGTGACGATGTAGGCTATACTGCACTTGATGAAGCTACAAAAAAAGCAGATGTCAAAGTTGTCTATGCAAAATCGTTTTATGGTGGAGCTGCTAATGCAAATACTAAGCTGGCAGGTGAATTTATAGGTATTTTATCAGGACCAAATCCAGCAGAAGTGAAAAGTGGATTAAGTGCAGCAATAGATTTTATAGAGAATGATGCTTGTTTTTACAGTGCAAATGATGATGATTCTATAGCCTATTATGCACACTGTATTTCGAGAACAGGTTCTTTTTTATCTAAACTAGCGGGAATACCAGAAGGTCAAGCAATAGCTTATCTTATTGCACCACCAATAGAATCTATGTATGCTTTAGATGCTGCTTTAAAAGCAGCAGATGTGAAATTAGTTCAATTCTTTGGTCCACCTTCAGAAACGAATTTTGGTGGAGGACTATTAACAGGAAGTCAGTCAGCATGTAAGGCTGCTTGTGATGCTTTTGCAGAAGCTGTTAAATTTGTTGCAGATAATCCAACTACATACTGATATGTGCTGGTGAAGAGATGTTTAGAAAAGCCTTAGGTTTATTAGAAACCTATGGATATATTGGTGCAGTTGAAGCTGTAGATGTATGTTTAAAGGCGGCAGATGTAAAGCTGATTGGCTTAGAATTTGTGAGAGGCGGACTTGTAACTGTTAAAATATGTGGAGAAGTTAGTGCAGTAATGACATCTATAGATGCTGGAGCTGTAGCAGCTGATAGAGTAGGTAAAGTTATATCTGTAGATGTTATTGAGAGAATGGGAGAAGGACTAGAAAAAATAATATATAGACCTAAAAGAAATAAAGAGATAAATTTGAGGGTTCAAAATGAAATTGATGATGGAGATAAAAGAGGAAGGAAAGCAGAAACTTATATAATAGATGAATCTAAAAAAAGTAATAGTTTAAAAGAAAGTGAGCAATTTGTTATTGATTATGAAGGCAAACTTATTAATATAGGGGATGAAAATGAGCTAATTAGAATGAAAGTAGTTGACTTAAGAAAAATTGCTAGACGTGTAGATGGAATATCAATAGAAAAGAGCCGAATAAAATTTGCTAAGAAAAGAGAGTTAATAAAAGCATTAACTAATGCTTTTAGGAAGGAGGAGGAATAGGTGGATATAAAAGATAGAGATTTACGTTCTATACAAGAAGTAAGATTCTTGGTAAAAGAAGCAAAAAAAGCTCAAAAAGAATTTGCTAAGTTTAGTACAGAATTGATTAATGAAATAGTAAAGCAGTTATCTATGGCAGCACGAGCAGAAGCTGAGAATTTAGCAAAGATGGCAGTTGAAGAAACAGGTTTTGGTATATGGCAGGATAAGATGACAAAGAACATTGTAGCCAGTGAAAAGCTATATGAACATATCAAGGATATGAAAACGATTGGAATAATTAATGAAGATAAAGATAGAAAAATAGTTGAGATAGGAACACCGGTTGGAGTGATTGCAGCATTAATACCATCAACAAATCCTACTTCAACAGCTATATACAAAGCACTTATTGCACTTAAATCTGGAAATGCAATAATATTTAGTCCGCATCCAAGGGCTTTGAAGTGTACATTAAAGACAGTTGAAGTATTAAAAAAGGCTGCTGCTGGAATGGGTGCACCAGAAGGACTTATAAGCTGCATGTCAATACCGACTATTGAAGGAACTAATGAATTAATGAAGCATGAAGATGTGTCCTTGATATTGGCAACTGGCGGGACAGCAATGGTTAAGGCTGCATACAGTTCTGGAACTCCTGCTTTAGGAGTTGGACCTGGAAATGTACCTGCATTTATCGAAAGAAGTGCAGATGTCAAAAAATCTATCAGCAAAATTTTAGCAAGTAAAACTTTTGATAATGGAACAGTTTGTGCATCTGAACAAGCTGTAGTTACAGAAAGATGTATAGCTGATAAAGTCAAAGATGAATTTGAAAAACAAGGAGGATATTTTTTAAAAGGTGAAGAGATAGATAGAGTAGTTAAGATAATGGAAACACCAAGTGGAGGTATGAATCCAAAGATTGTTGGGAAATCTGCCAAAGATATTGCAGCTATGGCAGGAATAACTATTCCAGATGGTGTTAAAGTCTTAATTTGTGAGGAAAAAGGTGTAGGTAAAGAATATCCATTTTCTAAGGAAAAATTGACACAATTGCTTGCCTTTTATACAGTTGAAGATTGGATTGAAGGGTGTGAACTTTGCTATAAACTTCTGGAAAATGGAGGATTAGGTCATACAATGGTTATACATTCAAACAATGAAGAGATTATAAGAGAATTTGCTCTTAAAAAACCTGTATCAAGACTTTTGGTAAATACTCCTTCTACTCAAGGAGCCATAGGACTTAGTACAGGACTTGCACCAGCTTTAACTCTTGGCTGTGGAGCTGTTGGAGGAAGTGCTACATCAGATAATGTTGGACCAGAACATTTGATTAATATTAGAAGAATGGCATACGAAGTTGATGATTTAGATATAAAACCGGAAGAAGATAAATCTATAGATAAATTAGATATAGAAGCAATATGCAAGATGGTTATAGAAGAATTAAAAAATATTAAAAAATAAAAAATTCGAAAAGGAGGAATATAAATGGCAAATATGAATGCACTTGGAATGATTGAAACAAAAGGATTAGTAGGTTCTATTGAAGCAGCAGATGCTATGGTAAAGGCAGCAAATGTAACACTTATAGGAAAGGTTCATGTAGGTGGAGGTTTAGTTACAGTAATGGTTAGAGGAGATGTTGGAGCAGTTAAAGCAGCTACTGATGCTGGTGCTGCAGCAGCTGATAGAGTAGGAGAATTAGTTTCTGTTCATGTAATTCCTAGACCACATAGTGAAGTAGAATTAGTGCTTCCTAAACTAGGAGACTAGTATTAAGCCCGAATCAATATTTTGATTCGGGCACTAATCAAAGGGAGTGAGCTAATGAAGGTTTTAACTGAAGAAACTCTTCGTCTAGAATTAAAAAATAGACTGCCCAAGAGTTATGTTATAGATTCCAATATATTGATTACTCCTTCAGCTAGACAATTTTTAAGAGATAAGAATATTGAGCTGATAATTAAAGATGTGGTTAAAGAAGATAAAAAAGAAGACAGCAGTAAAAAGAAAGATGAGGATAAAAAATTAAAAGTTAATTTTCGAAAAATTGTACCTAGATATGTTTCATATTATTCAGGGGGAGTTTTAGAAAACAAGCCAGAACATATGACTCAAATACATGGAAATAAATTAGTTTTTAAAGATGACCCTAGAATAATTTTTAGAGGGAAGCTTGACAGTCTTCAGTCAAAGATAATGGAGGTTCAAACACTTATAGCTTCAAAAAATATTACAAAGCTAATTGATGAACTTGATGAAGTTTTAAATTATACGAGGGAGATTTTAAAGGCTGAAGTTTTAGAAGAAGAGTTAAGTATAGAAAAGTTAATTGGATTAAGTGAAGAACAACTCAGAGAGATGTCGCATCATCCAAAAAAACACTTTGGAATAGACCATATACTGCCCAACTATCAAATGGGAGATGTACTAATATATCTTAATTCATTAAGAAGCAGTGTAAGAGAAGTAGAGATTGCAGCAATTAAAGCTTTTAGAAGAGATTTTGAGATTAATAGAATTGACATAGTAAGAGCACTAAATAGATTGAGCAGTTGTATTTATATAATGATGTGCAAGTATAATGCAGGTTTATATAAATAAAGAGGTGATACTGTGCAGGAAGAATTAATAAAGGAAATTGTAAAAAAGGTAATGGATACAATTGGTAAAAGTAATACAATTCCCATAGAGGTATCGGCTAGACATGTACATCTAAGTAAAGAACATATAGAAAAGCTTTTCGGTAGGGACTACAACATGTCAAAGAAGAAGGATTTATCACAGCCTGGGCAGTTTCAATATGAAGAAAGAGTAATGCTAATAGGACCAAAAGGTATATTAAGAGGAGTTGCAATATTAGGACCTGCTAGGGAAAAAACTCAGGTAGAGATTTCTAAAACTGATGCAGTAGTTTTAGGCATTAATCCACCAGTCAGAGAATCGGGAAATCTAGAAGGAAGTGAAAAAATATATATAGCAACTGAAAAGGCTGTAGTAGAAGCTATGGAATCGGTAATTATTGCAAAGAGACATATTCATATGACTCCAGAAGATGCTAAAAAGTTTGGTGTTGAGGACAAACAATTGGTAAGTGTAAAGGTTAAAAGTGATAGACCTGTTGTTTTTGAAGATGTATTAGTAAGAGTGAATAAAGAATACAAGTTGAGTATGCATATAGATTTTGATGAAGCAAATGCATCGGGATATAAAGAGGGGGTAGTGGGAGAAATTATCTTTTTTTAGTTACTCTACTTTGAAGTAGATGTGAATTGCTAGGTAGAGGGAAGTGATATAAGTGAATACTGATAAATTGATAAGTATTATAACAGAAGAAGTTTTAAAGAGAATAACTGTACTGAGCTTGCAAAATTCAAAGGATAAATCAAAGAGTATTTTAATCCTAGATTCAATATCAAATAAGAATAGTTATGATGAAATTATATCAAAATGGAAAGATATTAAATTTTTAGATGATTATTGTCATGAAGAAGGAGTAGATTTATTTGATTATATTATAGTACCAAAATTATCAAGTAAAGATTTAGTAGGTATTGCTATAGGAGATATTAGAAGTGATGTTTCTGAAATTATTATAGATGGAGTTTTCAAAGGAAAGAAAGTAATAGTCTTTGAAGAAGGGATAAGTTATAGAAAATTTAAGAATACTGCAAATAAAAATTTTTTCAATATGTTTAAAGGATATGAGGAAAAAATAATTAGTTTTGGGATAGAGATTGTTGGAAAAAAAGATTTAACAGAGTGTTTAGATAATGGATATTGTAAATCTGAAAATGAGATTAGTAATGAGACAAATAAAGTACTAGAAGAAATTATAAAAGAAGCTGTGATAACTAAAAAAGTTATCAGTGAAAAAGACATTGAAAATTTGTGGAATAAAGGATATAAAACTATTGCTATTGATAAAAAATCAATTATTACACCTCTTGCAAAAGATTTTATAAGGACTAATCAAATTAATATTAAGTCATAGTGAGTGGTATTTATGAGAAAGGAAGATAACTATGATTATTGGTAGGGTTGTTGGAAATGTTTGGGCTACAAGAAAAGAAGAAGTACTAAATGGATTGAAGCTGCTGATAATAAAACCTATAGATTGTTATTCAAATGAAGAGTTTCAGAGTTTTGTAGCAACTGATAAAGTGGGAGCAGGAATTGGTGAAACAGTATTAGTCGTAACAGGAAGTTCAGCTAGGAAGGCAGTTGATAAAGCTGATGTACCAATAGATGCTACAATTATAGGAATTATTGATGAAGTAGAAGTAAGTAAAGATGTATTTTAAAGCTAGGGGGAGAGGAAATGGATTTAATAAAAAAGATATTTGATGCAGGGGTTGTTGGAGCAGGTGGAGCTGGATTTCCTACCCATATAAAGTTAAATTGCAGCGTAGAGTATTTAATTGCCAATGGAGCAGAGTGTGAACCTCTGTTAGAAACAGATAAATATTTAATGAGGTGTGAAAGCAAAAAAATTATTAAGGCCATGGAAGAAGTTGCGAAGAAAATACAAGCTAAGAAATTGATAATAGGATTAAAGAAAAAATATAAAGAAGAAATTAAAGCACTCAGCAAAACTATTGAGGAGCTGAATTCAGAGGTTGAGCTGTTTTTATTAGATAATTTTTATCCTGCTGGTGATGAGCATATATTGGTTTATGAAATAACTAAAAAGTCTATACCAGCAGGAGGAATTCCTTTAGATGTTGGTGTTGTTGTATCTAATGTTGGTACTTTAGTGAATATTTTTGATGCAATAAACGAAAAGCCTGTAGTAGATAAATATGTTACTGTAATCGGGGAAATAAGGAATCCCTGCATATTAAAAGTGCCTATAGGAATTAGTATAGAAAAGTGTATAGAAGCTGCAGGTGGTTCTCTTATAAACGATTATGCTGTAATTCTAGGCGGTCCTATGATGGGAAAAGTTATTTATAAAAAGCAGATAAAAAAAGAATTTATTACTAAAACAATTGGTTCTCTTATTTTACTTCCTAAGAATCATTATATAATAGGCAGAAAAGAATTATCAATAAAGCATATAGTAAGTCGTGCTAAAACTGCATGTATTCAATGTTCTATGTGTACTGATATGTGTCCAAGAAATTTAATAGGTCATAAAATTAGACCGCATAGAATAATGAGAAGTATTGGAATTGCTAAAGGTGATGAAAAAATATTTATGGAAGCTTTGATATGTTGTGAATGTGGTGTGTGTGAACTATATGCATGTCCAATGGGCTTATCACCTAGGAGCATGAATGGCTACATAAAAAATGAGCTTAGGAATAAAGGAATTAAATATCAAAAAGAACAGGAAAAGACTATTGCAAAAGAAATAAGAGAATATCGTAAAATTCCAGTTGATAGGCTGATTTCGAGACTTGGTTTAACTAAGTATAAAGGAAACAAAGTTATTGGACCATTTGAAGTAAAGGCTCATCGTGTTTGTATTTCTTTATCTCAAAGTATAGGTAGACCAGCAAATCCAGTAGTGTCAATTGGCGATATAGTTTCAAGAGGACAATTGATTGGAGAAGTAAAAATGGGTGAATTAGGAGCTAATGTACATTCAAGTATAGACGGTAAGGTGTGTGAAATATCGGATTATGTAGTTATTCGAAGTGAGAATGATGAGGTGATTTCATGATAAGGACAATAGGATTAGTAGAGCTCAACAGTATAGCAAGAGGAATTGAAACGGCAGATTTTATGTTGAAGGCGGCAGAGGTAAATCTTTTAAAGGCCAATTCGATATGTCCTGGCAAATATATTGTTCTTGTTTCAGGAGATGTAGGAGCAGTGAAGGCTTCAGTTGAAGTAGGATTAGATATTGGTAATGAATATGTAGTAGATAGTCTTATTCTTCCAAGCATTCACCCACAATTGATAAGTGCAATCAATAAAACTACAGATGTATATGAACTAAGAGCATTAGGAGTATTAGAATTTTTTAGTATAGCAACATCAATTGTTGCCGCAGATACTGCTGCTAAGAGTGCATCAGTAGATTTGATAGAGCTGCGACTTGGATTTGCTATAGGTGGTAAATCATTTATAACTTTGACTGGTGATGTAAGTGCAGTAAAAGAAGCAGTTGAAGCAGGTGCTAGGATTGGAGAAAAAGCCGGTATGTTAATAAATAAGGTAGTAATTCCTTCTCCAAGAGGAGAATTGTTAGAAGAGCTAATGTAGAATTTTATTAAATTGCAAAGAAAGTAAATTATAGAGTATAACTATTTGTTTAAAAAAAAGTAAATTAAAGGGGGAAAATTATGAGTATTAATGAAATTATTGTTTATATTATGGTATTTTTTATGGCAGTAGGTGCTGTAGATAAAATATTAGGAAATAAATATGGATTTGGTGAAAAATTTGATGAAGGTATTATGGCAATGGGTTCACTTGCAGTTGCCATGGTAGGAGTTGTATCTCTAGCACCGGTACTTGCGACTATATTAAAGCCAATTGTAGTACCGATTTATACGGCATTAGGAGCAGACCCTGCAATGTTTGCAACTACTCTATTGGCAAATGATATGGGCGGATACCCTTTGGCAATGGAATTGGCTCAAAGTCGTGAGGCAGGGCTTTTTGCAGGTTTAATATTAGGAGGAATGATGGGACCTACTATTGTTTTTACAATTCCTGTGGCTCTTGGAATAATTAATAAGGAAGATCACAGATTTTTAGCTACTGGTATATTGGCAGGACTCATTACTATTCCTATTGGATGTTTAGCAGGTGGAATAGTTGCTGGATTTGAACTTTCTATGATACTTAGCAATTTAGTGCCAATTATCATAGTTTCATTAATATTAGCATTTGGTTTGTGGAAGATACCTGAAAAGATGATAAAAGGTTTTACAGTATTTGGGAAAGGAGTTGTTGCAGTAATTACTATTGGTTTAGCTGCAATAATCATTGAAACTTTAACGGGGATAGTTGTAATACCGGGTATGGCTCCAGTTTCAGATGGTATTGAGATAGTTGGTTCTATTGCATTAATGTTGGCAGGAGCATTTCCGATGGTGCATTTCATTACAAAGGCATTTAAAAAACCATTATTTAAATTAGGTAAATTATTAGGGATGGGAGATGTTGCAGCAGCAGGAATGGTTGCATCATTAGCAAACAATATCCCCATGTTTGGGTTAATGAAGGATATGGATGATAGAGGAAAAATTATTAATGTTGCATTTGCAGTAAGTGCTTCATTTGTATTTGGAGACCATCTTGGATTTACTGCAGGGGTTGCAAAAGATATGATATTTCCAATGGTTGTAGGAAAATTAGTTGCAGGAATTACAGCAGTAGCTTTAGCAATAATTATAGCTAATAAGTCATTAAAAAATAATATACCAGAGAGTAATTTATAGCATTAAAGACTTTATTTTAACAATGGAAATGAAAAAATCATCTTTCAATTGGACTCTTAAGTATGATGAAATAGATTATGTTATAGACGGAACATTGGAAATTATAATTGGATATAGAAAAGTTGTTGGAAAAAAAGGAGACATATTATTAATTCCTAAGAATACTGAAATTCAATTTAGTACTCCAGATTTTTGTAGATTTATGTATGTAGTATATCCAGCCAATTGGCAGGAACAGTAAGTCTTGGTAGTTTTATTTAAAAGTATAAATACTGTGCCTAAATTAAATGTGGGTACAGTATTTTTTCTGTAAAAAATATCTATAAATACAAAAATAACACAATATATGTTAAAATATAATTATGATAAAAGAGTATAAATATAAGGAGTATTTTGTTTGAGAATTTAAAGACATAATATATTTAGAAACTAAGGTGATAAAAATAAAAAAAAGTGAAAATAACAGTAAACGCAAATTTATTCCAAAACCTATATTTATAACATTTATATTATTAGGATTAAGTATTTTTTTATTTTATTCTGGTGTTTTAGACAGTTTAAATCAAAAAAAAGAGATAAATGATTTAAAATTACGAGTATCAAATCTAGAAAAAAAAATAAATGAAAAAAATATTGAAATATTAAACTTAAAAAGAGATATAGATAATAAAACTTCAATAATAATAAGTTTAAAAAATGCTTTGTATTCAAAAAAAACTCAAGAGGTAAGGGAAGTTAAACCTTCTGAATATAATAGTATTTTATTAGAATCTTTACAATGGATTGAAAAAATAGCCTTTGATGGTCGAAAATATCCTGAAATATTATTTAAAAATGATGAAGAAAAAGATGTTTTGAAGAAAATTCTTGAATCAAAAATTATACCTAGTTATGATAATGAAATTTTATTATCAATTGATTTGTCAGACAAAAAGAATCAATATTATTATATTGAATGTTTGGTATATAGAAGAGTTAATCTTCATTTAGAAAAAGGTGGAGACTTTATAACTCGAAAATATGTTGTTAAAAAAACACAAAAAGGATTTGAATTTGTTGAATAAAATTTTTTGATGTCACGGGGACATTTCGTTTGTCATAAGTCTTTTATATAATTTAAAGCCCAGTGGTTTTGAAGTCGATTGGCTAGTAAAATTTTTACAGATTTTCTAATATTTTAAGATTTTTTTTATAAATCATTCCCTAAATTTTACTTCATAAGAGTATTCTAGATAAGTTTTCGGTTTTAATTTGTTTTAGTTTTTCCATCGAAAGAATTTTAAAAAATGCAAATGGCAAGTTTGTCTAATGACATAAGTTAACATTGCATAGTCATATAAATAGTAAATAGGGGGGTAAATTTGAAAAGAATATGTATTTGGAAAGTTATATTTTTTGTGTTTTTATTTATATTAATAATTAGTGTAAATATACTATTCAATAAATATGGGATAGTACGAAGTTCAATATCAAGGATATGGTTAGATAAAGAATATAGTCTTTGGGAAGAAAAGAATATGAGACAAAATCGAGATTATAAAAATTTAGCTATTTTTATTGATATAAATGCTAAAACACTTGAGGTTATAAATTTAGATGACAATAATGTTATAAAAAAGTACATAATAGCTAGTGGAAAACCTAGTACTCCATCTCCAATTGGAAATTTTATTATAATAAATAAGAGAAAATGGGGAGGGGGATTTGGAACTAGATGGATGGGACTAAATGTACCTTGGGGTAAGTACGGAATACATGGTACAAATAGACCAGAAAGTATAGGTTTTGCAGCTTCCCATGGATGCATAAGAATGAAAAACAAAGATATAGAAGAACTTTATAAAATAATTAAAGTAGGTACACCAGTAACTATATGGGGTGGAATTTTTGGACCTTTTGGTAATGGTTTTAGAATATTAAAACCCGGTGATAGAGGTTCTGATGTCTATGAAGTTCAAAAGAGAATGAAATTGCAAGGTTATTATCCTCTATGGGTTGATGGCATATATGGTGAAGGAATGAAGAAATATGTAATAAAGTTTAGAAAAGACAAAAAATTGAGATTGACTCATAACATAGATTATAGTTTTTATAGGGCTTTGGGAATTAAATTGATGGAATGATTTTAATTATATTTATAAAGAAAAAACACAAAGGGCGGTTCTTTTGTGTTGTAATCGTATTAAAACTATGGCCTGTAAAAGTTGGATTGTCAACCTTTTTTAGGACACTTTTTTGTCGGACATTAGTATTCTATACTCCACAGGTGTAAGGTAATTTAATGCTCCATGAATCCTGTGGTTATTATACCAGTTCACATAATCAAATAATAGGTATTCAAGCTCTTCAAAACTTTGAAATATTCTATTAAAAGCAAATTCTGTTTTAGTAACCTTAAATGTAGCTTCTGCCACTGCATTATCATAGGGACAGCCTTTTTTACTTAGTGAACGATTAATATTAAATGTAGTTAATAAGTCATCTATAATCTTATTTTTAAATTCATTACCCCTATCAGTATGCAATATTTTAATTTCTTCTAGCGGTCTTTCAATCTTTGTAAATGCTTTGTAAACAAGGTTTGCATCTTTATTCTTACCAGCAGCATAACCAATAATTTCACGATTATATAAATCTAATAATATACATACATAATTCCATTTACCATTGACATTTATATAAGTTAAATCGCTTATTACAATTTCTAAGATTTTATCTGTATTAAACTGTCTATTAACAATATTGTCAGCTTTTTCTTCATTACATTTTGAAGGATATACCTTATACTGTTTAACTGTATAATTAGATACTAGTCCATATTTTTGCATAATACGACTAATTCTTCTTCTAGATACCTGATATCCATCTTTTTTTAATTCATGCTTGATTTTTCTTGT
>NZ_FRAJ01000016.1:30882-69088 GCF_900142285.1 Caminicella sporogenes DSM 14501
TCATTTTCTTCTTGGCTTCTATTGTCCTTTGCTTTAAAGGAGCCTGATGTTGTATAGTCTTTAACCCACTTATTCACAGTCGATCTAGCAATGTTATATTCTTTTACTATTTCACTTGGACTTTTGCCACCCTTGATTAATTTAACTATCTGCTTTTTAAATTCTTCTTTGTATCTTTTTGGCCTATTAGACATGATTAACCTCCAAATTAAGTTTATTTATTATATCATGTCTGTGTTTTTTCTGTCTAATTAAGTGTAACCTATCCATATTTATAATTTATATAACATAAACATAGTTTTTACTTCTGTATTATTTATTTTGTTTGTTTTTATAATTTTTGTTTAACACAAAGAAAGTAAAAATTTATGTTATTTTTATTTTTTGTAGTTAAAATTAATTTATATAGATATATCCAAAGATTACAAACAAATATAATTATATTACATTTTAAATACATCAAATTAATTTTTGAAAATGTGTGAACTATAAGTAATTAATGATGATTTACTTATTTTTAACATTTGCATAATGTGTTTTTAACAGAAGAGGTATATTTTTAATAGTGTCATCAAATAAAATTAGATTTTAATTGGAGGTGAATAGTTTGCTCGAGTTAAGAGATATAAAAAAACAATTTGAAGGGAAGATGATTTTAGATGGAATAAATTTGAAGATGCAAAGAGGCGAAATTGTTTCAGTATTAGGACCTAGTGGAAGCGGAAAAACTACACTTTTAAACATAATATTAGGGCTTGTACCTATGGACAGTGGTAGTGTAATATTTGACGGTGTGGATGTAAGTAATATTCCTATGAAAGACAGGGGATTTAACATAGTTTTTCAAGATTATGCTCTTTTCCCAAATCTAAATGCTTATCAAAACATAATATATGGACTTAAGAATAGATCTAATCTTATAAGTAAGGAAGAAGTTAAGGAGATAATAGATTTTTTAGAGCTTTCATTTCATCTTACAAAGAGAATAGACCAACTTTCAGGAGGACAAAAACAAAGGGTAGCACTTGCAAGGACTCTTGTTACAAAACCTAAAGTTTTGCTTTTAGATGAACCTTTAAGTGCACTTGATGGAGTGATAAAGGAAACAATAAAAGAGAAAATAAAAGAAATAACAAAGCAGTATAACCTTATAACTATAATAGTAACTCATGATCCTGAAGAAGCACTTACTATGTCTGACAAAGTACTTATAATAAACAAAGGGAAAATATCACAGTATGCAAGACCTAAAGATGTTATAAATAGGCCTGCAAATAATTTTGTCGAAGAGTTTATATTACATCAACTTAAAGTGAAAAAAGAAAATATATATAATCTATTTGGAGAGTGTTATGCATAAGGTAAAAAAAGAAATATGGATTATATTTATAGTACTTTCGATATTCTTTTTGCTATTTCTTTTTATTCCTCTTGTTATGCTTTTTCTGCGTTCGTTTAGGATAGAAAAGGGGTTTGGGTTCTCAAATTACATTTCAATAATAAGAGAAAAAGAAGTAATACTTGCAATATTAAACAGTATAAAAATTTCGTTTACTACGGCCATCATAACAACTATTTTAGCATTTATTATGGCTTATACTGTAAATTGCACTAACATATCCAAAAGAGTAAAACAAATTCTAAACGTAGGAATATTAGTTCCAATGTTTTTTCCGACAATAACTTATGGATTTGCTATAATATATTCATTTGGAAAACAAGGACTTTTGACGAAGTTTTTTGGGAAAGAATTTATCCATATTTATGGATTTAAAGGTCTTTTAATAGGATATGTGATATACACTTTGCCAATGGTGTTTTTGCTTATAAATAACTCATTTGAATATATAGATAAAAGATTTATAATTATTTCGAAATTAATGGGAGATAAAACTATCAGAAGTTTTATAAATACGGTTTTTCGACCGCTTATAGGAACAATAGGAGGAGCTTTTGTACTTTCTTTCATACTCAGTTTTACGGATTTTGGCATACCTGCATCTGTAGGTGGAACATATAGTGTTATGGCAACATATCTTTATCAAACAATGATAGGGTCGATACCAGATTTTGATACAGGGGCGGTACTAGCAGTTTTAATGCTATTTCCTGCAGGGTTTGGAATAATATTTTTAAATTATCTTGAAAGATTTAATTTCTACTATGACAAAATAGTAAGAACAGATTTACCACAAAACAGGTGGAGAAATTTATTATTATCTATATTTTCAATATCAATTGTAGTATGCATTATGTCGATATTCGTTGTGATATTTATAGTACCTTTTGTAAAAAATTATCCTTACGATATGTCATTGAATGTGAAATTTTTTATATCAACTTTTTTTTCAAAAGATGTATTAACTGTATATAAAAACTCACTCTTTGTATCAGCATTTTCTGCGATAATAGGAACTTTCATTTCATATAGTGCAGCGATACTTAATACTCGTACGAATATAAAGAAAAAATTAAAAACAAGTATAGATATTGTTTCAATGATAACAAATGCAGTACCTGGGATGGTATTAGGAATTTCATATTTGTTTTTTTTTAATAAGAGTATTTTCAAGGGGACATTTATGATAATAATAGTTTGTAATACAATTCATTTTTTTACGACTCCTTATCTTATGGCAAAAAATTCCTTTGTAAAAATGAATCCCGTATGGGAAATTACAGGAGAGCTTATGGGTGATACATGGATTAAGACAATAGTAAAGATAATAATACCTAATTCAATGTCAACTATTGTAGAGATGATATCTTATTTTTTTATAAATTCAATGAATACAATAAGCGCTATAATATTTTTAGTAACTGCAAGAACATCTGTAATTACAAGCAAGATAAAAGAATTTCAGCATTATGCTAACTTTAATGAAATATTTGTACTCTCAATATTTATATTTGGAACAAATATAATGTTTAAAATAATAAATTCTATTTTAGAAAAAAAGTTTTTTGTCTATAAAAAGATTTAAATTTTATATATCAAAATTTTTATACAAGGGGGCTAATTAAGATGGAAAGAAGGTTAAAGAGTATAATTATTTTTATGCTTATGTTCTTAACGTTCTTAACTTTTGTGGTATTTGTAGGATGTACAAATGAAAGTAAAAAGCAAGTAGTAATATATACTAATGCAGATGAAGAAGCTATAGAAGTTATGAAGAATGTTCTAGATAATGAAGGATATGAGGGTAAATATATACTTAAGTCTTTTGGCACATCCGAACTTGGAGGGAAACTTATGGCAGAGGGAAGTGCAATTGAAGCTGATCTTATAACAATGAGTTCATATTTTATAGAAAGTGCTCAAAAGCAACATAATATGTTTGAACAACTGCAATTTGATACAGGAGCACTCAGAAAATATCCTTCATATTATACTCCAATACTTGCAAATACAGGCTCTATATTTGTTAATACACAGGTTATAAATGAAAAGAGTCTTTCTATGCCAAAATCGATAAAGGATTTAACAAGAAAAGAATATAGAAGACTTGTTTCAATTCCGAATATAATGGATTCTTCGACAGGATGGCTTCTTATTCAAGCTATTATAAGTGAATATGGAGAAAGTGAAGGAATAGAGATTATGAAAGCATTAATTCAAAATTGTGGACCTCATATTGAAAGTTCAGGTTCAGGACCTATAAAAAAGGTAAGGGTGGGAGAAGTAGCAGTAGGATTTGGGCTTCGACATCAGGCAGTTGCTGATAAAATTGAAGGAAAGCCTATAGAAGTTATAGACCCTGTAGAAGGAAATTTCACACTCACAGAGTCGGTTGCAGTTGTAAAAAAGGATGATAAAGAAATATCAAAACTTGCAATGGAAATGGCTAAAGTGATAGTTAAAAAGGCGAGAAAAGAACTTATAAATTACTATCCTGTTGCACTTTATAAGGGAGAAATTGTGAACAAAATAAATAAGCCTGCGAATTTTAAAGTGTTTAAAGAACCTCTTACAGTAGATCTTCTGAAAGTTCACCAAAACTTTTTCAAATCAGCAGTACAAGCCGTACGATAATGTAAATGAATACAACTTTTATATAATTTAACGGAAAAACAATGTTTAGAAATTTAAATTAAATATTAGGAGATGGTTAAAGGTGAAAGTCTGTAAACTTTTAACTCCAGGGCCACTTACAACATCGGAAACTGTAAAGGCTCAAATGCTTATAGATAGATGTACATGGGATGAAGAATATAAGAGCATGACACAAAAAATAAGACATCAGCTTTTAAAAGTGGCTAAGGCTTCAGAAGAACTTTATACAGTTATTTTAATGCAGGGGAGTGGGACTTTTGGGGTCGAAGCTGTCTTAGGTACAGAACTTAAGAGTGAAGATAAATGTCTTATAGTCATAAATGGTGCATATGGTAAAAGAATGGCAAAAATAGCAGAATGTTTGGGGATAAATTATGATGTATATAAAGTTAATTATAAAACCATTCCAGATGTGGAAAATATAAGAAATATCATTCAGAGAGATAAACAGATAAGCCATATAGCCATGGTTCATTGTGAAACGACTACTGGAATACTTAATCCAATTGAGGAAATCGCAGGATTGTGCAAAGAATATAGAAAGACATTTATACTAGATGCAATGAGTAGTTTTGGAGGAGTGCCTATAGACGTTGAAAATTTAGGAATAGATTATCTTGTAAGTAGTGCAAATAAATGTATACAAGGTGTACCTGGTTTTTCATTTGTAATTGCAAAAAAAGAAAAACTGTCTGCATGTAAGGGTAATTCGAAGAGCCTTTCTCTTGATCTTTATGATCAATGGAAAAATATGGAAAAAGATGGGAAATGGAGATTTACATCGCCTACACATGCTGTAGCGGCATTTTCAATGGCACTGGATGAACTTGAAAGAGAAGGTGGAGTTCAAAAAAGATATGAGCGTTATAAAAAAAATAATAAACTTTTAAGAAAACGACTTGAAGATATAGGTATAAATGCATATATATGTAAAGAGTTTCAATCCCCTATAATAACGACTTTTCTTTTTCCTTATAAAGGATTTGATTTTGAGAAATTTTATAACTATATAAAGGAAAGAGGTTTTATACTTTATCCAGGGAAACTTACATATGAGGATACATTTAGGATAGGTAATATAGGGGAAGTATATGAAAAAGATATTAAAAAACTTTGTGATATAATACAAGAATATATAAGGAGGAGCAGATAGTGAAAAGAGTAGAAGGGGTAATATTTGACTGGGCAGGAACGACTGTAGATTTTGGTTGTATTGCACCTATAAATGCATTTATTGAAATATTTAAAATGGTTGGAATAGATATTACTCTTGAAGAAGCAAGGGAACCAATGGGAATGCTTAAAAGAGATCATATAAAGACAATACTTCAAATGCCCAGAATAAGTAAATTATGGGAGAAAAAATATGGCAAATCATTTGACGAAAAAGATATAAATAAATTATATTCAAAATTTGAAAAGATATTAATGGAATCACTTTCGCAATATACAGATCCCATTCCTTATGTACTAGAGACTGTAGAGTTTCTAAGAGAACAAGGGATTAAGATAGGTTCTACAACAGGATATACGAACAATATGATGAAGATAGTAGTCAAAGGAGCAAAAGACAAAGGATACAGTCCGGATTTTTGGGTGACTCCTGATACTACAAAATCGTACGGTAGACCTTATCCTTATATGATATTTAGAAATATGGAGGCTTTAGGACTTTTGACTACTTGGAAGGTAGTAAAAGTTGGAGATACTGTTGCAGATATAAAAGAGGGAGTTAATTCAGGCGTTTGGTCTGTGGGAGTGGCAGTTGGAAGTTCACAGATGGGAGTTAACATTGAGCAGTTTAATTCTCTTTCTAAAGAAGATAAAATGAATATGGTGCAAAAAGTCAAAGAAGTTTTTCTGAAAGCTGGTGCAGATTTTGTAGTGGAGAATATGAGTGAACTTCCTATGCTTATAGAAAAAATAAACATACTAATAGGAGAAGGGAAAAGACCTGGGATATAATTTAATATTGTTTGTATTATAAAAAAATTGACTTAAGTGAAAATAAAAATTCCTTTCTGACAAGAATCAATAAATAAAGGTAAATCTGGAAATGAGTTTTTAAATGAATATATAAAAAAGAATTAAAAATGATTAATGAGGATAATCTAAATATAGTATAGGATTTTCATTTATTTTTTAAAAGTCTTTTTAAGCATGCACTTCAAAAGAAATAATTGAAACAGAATAGGGTGTTTAAAACTTTTTGATAACAAATATATTTTTGTTTCAAAAAAATTTTTTAAAATAAATATTCTTTTTAAAATTTATAATTTGATGTAAAAATAGATTTGAATTATGAAATATATGAAATTATGCTATGGAAATAAAATATTAAATGAATATCAATAATTTAACTTTAGTTCTACAAAATAAAAAGTTAAAATTGGTAGATTTATCAAAAAATAAATATGGCATATCACTATACCTTCGTGTTATATATAAGTTATCACACAAATACATAAACGGAGGCTAGTAATATGCCGGTTACATCTACTATTTTAAACTTAAACCCTAAACTTTACAACTATTTAAATGATGTAAATTATGGAATGAGCAAACTACAATTTAATCATTTGTCCAGCATTATTAATGGTTTAATAAATATAAAAGGAAATAAAACTATCTCCAAAATTGCCGAAGAAGGTATTGTATCAGCTAAAGATAAAAGTTGGATTATCAACCCTTTTTAGGACACTTTTTTGTCAGACATTAGTATTCTATACTCCACAGGTGTAAGATAATTTAATGCTCTGTGCAGTTAATAAGTCATCTATAATCTTATTTTTAAATTCATTATCCTTATCAGTATGTAATATTTCAATTTCTTCTAGTGGTCTTTCAATCTTTGTAAATGTTTTGTAAACAAGGTTTGCATCTTTATTTTTATCAGCAGCATAACCAATAATTTTACGATTATATAAGTCTAATAATATTATATAATTTCATTTATATTAACGAGTCTGTAAGTAATTATGTATCTAAAGGAAATTTAACTCCTAACTGACAAGAGATAAATGATAAGAAAATAGATATGTAATTTTCTATCTTATTAATATATTTGCCAAAATTTTACGGTTATATACATAAAATCGTATAATTTTGGCAATAATCTTTTATAATGGAATATTTATGCCTATATAGTATTTCTAAAGGCTCTAGATTAATACATAAAGATTAATATAAAGTTTAGTTTATAAAACTAAAATTATATATAAGGCTTTATTCTTCCTTCAAAGAAGACCATTAGTTGTTCCATAACAATATCTTAGTTCTTGTAGTGTCTACTCCATTTTTTTAGATTTAATAATTATTATTTTCCCATTTTTTAAATATGATTGAAGCGTTATGTCCACCAAATCCAAATGAATTTGATAAAATATAACTAAGGTTTACATTTCGTCCATTATTTACTACATAATCAAGGTCACATTCTTTATCTTTAACTTTATATCCAATAGTAGCATGAATATGGTTATCTTCTAAAGATTTTATACATGCTATAGCTTCTACAGCTCCTGATGCTCCTAATAAATGGCCAATCATAGATTTAGTTGAGCTTATAGGAATTTTATAAGCATAATCTTTGAATACCATTTTAATGGCTTTTGTTTCCAACTTGTCATTATAAGGAGTTGAAGTTCCATGTGCATTGATATAAGAAATGTCTTTAGGGTTTATATTTGCATCTTTTATTGCTAACTCCATTGCTTTTGCTTTACTTTCACTATCAGGAGTGGGAGCAGTTAGATGATAAGCATCACATGTAAAACCATATCCAACTACTTCACCATATATTTTTGCATTTCTTTTCAGTGCATGTTCAAGTTCTTCTAATATTAAAATTCCAGTACCTTCTCCCATAACAAAACCATCTCTTTCTTTATCAAAAGGTATAGAAGCACGTTTAGGATTATTTTTTAAAGATAAAGCATTAAGATTAGTAAAACCAGCTAACATAAGAGGCGTTATACAAGCTTCGCTAGCTCCAGAAATAACAATATCTGCATAACCGTATTGAATAGCTCTAAAAGCTTCACCGATTGCATTAGTTCCTGCAGCACAGGCAGTTACAATTGTATTTGATATTCCTTTTGCATTAAAATTTATTGCAATATTTCCTGTTAAGATATTTGGTAAAGATTTAGGAATCAATAGGGGAGAAACCATATTCATTCCACCATCTAATAATTTTGCAGTTTCTTCTACAATTGTAATGATGCCGCCTACTCCATTTCCAATAGATACTCCCAATCTTTCATTATCAAAATTTGCTTTATCTAATTCTGCATCATGGTAAGCTTCAATTGCTGCAATTATTCCTAATTGAGAAAAACGGTCTAATCTATTTATCTGTTTTCTACTAAAAAAATTATGCGGGTCAAAATTTTTTACTTCTGCTGCTATTTTTACTTTAGAGTTTTCTACATCAAAGGATTTAATAAAATCAATACCGCATAATCCGTTTTTAGTATTATTCCAAAATTCATTTACAGTATTTCCTATAGGGGTAACAGCTCCAAGACCTGTAACTACAACTCTTCTTTTCATAAATACCTCCATGAGAATTAAAAAAGTATAAAATAAGTTTACAAGTTGAGTTTACTTTCGATATTTCTAACAATATCTTCAACTGTTTTAAATTCTGCAATTTCTTCATTCTCAATATTAATTTTAAATTTGTTTTCTAAAGCAATAATAATTTGAGATATATCTAAAGAATCAGCATCTAACTCATCATATAAATGACTTTTTAATAAAATCTCATCTTCAGGAATTCCCATTACATCAATAATTAGATTTTTTACATTTTCAAATATCATTATTACTACCTCCGTTTTTTTATAATAGAGAATACAATATTATATTATATATTTTTTTGAAAAATGTAAACTAATTTTTAAAAATAAGTTGACAATTATATCTTATTGATATATTTTTATAGTGAAATGCTTTTAATTTTAATATAAAAAATAGAGGAATAATTATGGAAAATATTTTTAATAGTATGCTATCTTCTTTGAAAGAAAAAGGATTATATAGAGGAGATTTTAAATATTTAAATTCAGAGCAGGCTTCTAAAGTGAAGATTAATAATAAAGAAGTTATTTTATTAGGTTCAAATAATTATTTAGGACTTTGTAATGATATTCGTTTGAAAGAAGCTGTTATAGATACAGTAAATAAATATGGATTTGGTTCTGGGGGCTCACGATTAACGACAGGGTCTTATGATTTACACAGGAAGTTAGAAGAAAAAATTGCTCATTTTAAAGGGGTAGAAGCTAGTTTGGTTTTTAGTACTGGCTATATGGCAAATGTAGGGATAATCTCATCTCTTTGTGATAGAAAATGGGTTATTTTTTCAGATAGAAGTAATCATGCTAGTATTATTGATGGCTGTTTACTAAGTGGTGCAAAACTTGTTAGATATAAACATTGTGATATGGATGACCTTGAGCGAAAAATACGAGAAAATAAAGGTAAATATAATTTGATTGTAACAGATGGGGTTTTTAGCATGGATGGAGATGTAGCACCATTACCCAATATTATAAAACTGGCAAAAAAGTATGAAATAGTTACAATGGTTGATGATGCTCATGGAGTGGGTATTCTAGGAGAAAACGGTTCAGGTACTGCAAAATATTTTAAGCTTAGTGACCAGATAGATATACAAATGGGAACATTGAGTAAAGCTATAGGTTCTATTGGAGGATATGTGGCAGGAAAGAAATATTTTATTGATTATTTTAGAAATATTGCTAGAAGTTTTATTTTTTCAACAGCATTGCCTCCAGCAGCTATTGCAGCATCTATTAAAGCTATTGAAATTATTGAAAAAGACAAATTTAGAAGAAAACATCTCTTAAAAATGGCTGATTGGTTTAAAAATAAACTTATTGAGGCAGGATTTCAGGTTACAAGAACTATTACACCTATCATACCGGTGATTGTAGGAGATTCAAAAAATACAGTGAAGCTTAGTGAAAGTTTATTAGAGGAAGGAATTTATGTACCAGCTATAAGACCGCCTACAGTACCAAGTGGAACTAGCAGGTTGAGAATTTCATTGATGGCTACTCATACTTATGATGATTTGAGATATGTAATAGATGTAATTAAATTTCATGGAAAAAGGTTAGGGATTATTGAAGGATGATTTTATGAAAAACTATTTAATAATATTATCAGGTTGGGCAGTTCATCAGTTTGTATGGATACCCATTTGTAATTTGTTAAAAGAAGATTATGAAATAATTATTATAGATTGGAATGATGTTGTTCTATTAAATGGATTTAAACAAAAAGTTATTACTGTTCTAAAAGAAAGGAATATCTGTAAGTTTTCAATTTTAGGGTGGTCTTTAGGTTCTTTGGTAGCGATAGAAGTAGCAACTAGTTGTTCTTTTCAGATTGATAAAATGATTTTGATTAGTGGTACAAGTAAATTTGTGCAAAATCAAGCAGATAACTACAATATTGGATGGCACAGAAAAATTCTCGATAGAATGATTTATATGTTAAAAAAGTATCCTGAAGAAACTTTAAGAAAATTTTATAAAAATCTTTTTAGTAAAGAAGAATTGAAAAATGGTTACTATAATTGTTTTATTGAAAAATCACCTCTTTTTGATAAAAAGGGTTCAATAGAGTCTTTAATTTTAGGATTAAAGTATTTAAGATTTAAAGATTTAAAAGACAAAATTAGTGATTTAAATATGTCAGTATTATTGATACATGGTGATGAAGATATAATTTGTCCTATTGAGGCTTCTGAATATATAAAGATTAATTTAAATAAATCATCTAGATTAGTGCCATTTATTAAAACCGGACATATGCCGTTTTATACAAAACCAAATCAATGTTATGAAGTTATTAAAAATTTTATGTTGGATGGAGAGATAATATAATATGATTGATAAAGAAAAACTAAAAAGAAGATTTAGTAGAAATGTTAAGAATTATAATAAATATGCCAATGTACAAAAAAAGATGGGCGATAATCTAATTAATCATATTAAAAATGATAATTTACATATAAAAAAAATATTGGAAATTGGCTGTGGAACAGGTTATCTTACTAAAAAGTTGATAAATAATTTTTCAAGTGCACAAATTACTGCAGTAGATATTGCACCGGGTATGATTGAGTATGTGAAATCCAATATAAAATATAACAATGTAAGTTTTATTTGTGGAGATATTGAAGAAATAGATTTAAGTGGTAAATATGATTTGATTATATCGAATGCAACTTTTCAATGGTTTAATTATTTAGAAAAGACAATTGATAAATTGATTGGATTGCTTAATATAAATGGTATTTTATGTTTTTCAACATTTGGTAAATATACATTTAAAGAGTTGGGCGAAGCTTTTAATAAGGCAAAGAATATACTAAAAGTAAGTGAGAAAGTTTCGCCTAGTCAATCCTTTTATTCTTCAAAAGAGCTGTTTGATATATGTAACAATATAAATAGAAATAATTTAAAAGATATAGAGATTGATTTATTAGAAACTTATGAATATGAATATTTTAACTGTTGTACAGATTTTTTGTATTCAGTAAAAAAAATAGGTGCTAATAATAGTCAAAGAGGAAGAAACATAACTACTCCTGATTTTATAAAAAAAGTTATTGATATTTATGATAGAGATTATCAAAAAAATGGTAAAGTTGTAGCAACTTATCATATATTATACGTATATATAAAGCTTATTCATGACTATAAAGCAAATATTTGATAAAATGATAAAAGGGTAGAGATTTCATTTTAAAATCTCTGCCTTTTTTATTGACAAAAGGTATAAAAATTATTATAATTCATCTGAACGTGTTTAGTTAATCTAAACAAAAAGTTTAGTATTAGTGAGAAAATCACATGATATAGAAAAAACTAGTATAGGAGGAAGATAATTGAAGGTGAATATACTTGAATTAATTAATGTCTATAAAGATTATGAAGGACACAGAGCTTTAAGTAACATAAATTTGTATGTGCGAAAAAATGAATTCATAACATTACTTGGACCAAGTGGCTGTGGAAAGACTACAACGCTTAGACTTATTGCAGGTTTTGAACATCCTACATCTGGAGAAATTTTATTTGAAGGAAAGAACATAGCAGATCTTCCGCCTTATAAAAGAAAAGTAAATACAGTATTTCAAAAATATGCTCTTTTTCCCCATTTGAATATTTATGAAAATATTGCTTTTGGATTAAAAATAAAGAAAATGGACAAAAAAGTTATAGATAAAAAAGTAAAAGAAATATTATCTTTAGTAAATTTACAAGGTTTTGAAAAGAGGTCAGTAGATTCTTTAAGTGGAGGACAGCAGCAGAGAATTGCTATTGCAAGGGCTTTAGTTAATGAACCGGAGGTACTTTTATTAGACGAGCCTTTAGGAGCACTTGATTTGAAGCTTAGAAAAGAAATGCAGATTGAACTTAAAAAAATGCAGCAAAAATTAGGGATAACATTTGTTTTTGTTACTCATGATCAAGAAGAAGCACTTACTATGTCTGATACTATAGTAGTTATGAAAGATGGAGAAATACAGCAAATAGGTACTCCTGAAGATATATATAATGAACCTAAAAACGCATTTGTTGCAGAGTTTATTGGTGAAAGTACTATAATCGATGGGATTATGCATGAAGATTATTTAGTTGAATTTGCAGGTAAAAAATTTAAATGTCTAGATAGTGGTTTTGCTAAAAATGAAGCAGTAGATGTAGTTATTCGTCCTGAAGACATTAAAGTAGTAGATGTAAAAGAAGGAATGTTGATAGGATTAGTTAAATCTGTAATATTTAAAGGAGTTCATTATGAGATTATAGTAGCTACAAATACTAATACTTTTAAGATACATAGTACTAAAATGGCACCGATAGGAGAAAGAGTAGGTCTTATAATAGAACCAAATGATATTCATATCATGAAAAAGGAGAGGGGTAGAGTTGAAGGATAAATTACTTGCATATCCTTATATAGTTTGGATGGGATTGTTTATAGTAGTTCCTATATTTTTAGTATTATATTTTAGTTTAGTAACTAATGGAACTTCTGAATTAACTTTTACATTAGACCATTTTAAACGTTTTTTTGACCCATTATATATTGGAGTGTTAGTTCATTCGATAAATTTAGCTTTTATAAGTACGGTAATATGCCTTGTTTTAGGGTATCCTATGGCATTTATTATATCAAAGGTTTCTATGCGTTTTAGAAATGTAATGGTTTTATTTTTTGTTATTCCCATGTGGATGAATTTTTTACTTAGAACTTATGCTTGGATGACACTTTTAGAACGTAATGGACTTATAAATAAATTTTTGAGATTTTTACATTTTCCAGAAGTTAATATTATGTATACTAGTGGAGCAGTGATATTGGGGATGGTATACAATTTTCTTCCATTTATGGTACTTCCTATATATTCAGTTCTCGTAAAGATTGATAAAAATTTAATAGAAACAGCACAAGATTTAGGTGCTAATGAATTTAAAGTATTTTTAAAAGTTATACTGCCTTTGAGTTTACCCGGAGTAATATCTGGTATAATAATGGTTTTTATGCCGGCTATTACGACCTTTGTAATTTCACGATTGCTTGGTGGAGGACAGTTTACATTAATAGGAAATTTAATAGAACAGCAGTTTTTGGGAGTTTATGATTGGAATTTTGGTTCAGCTATATCTATAATTATGATGTTAATTATACTACTAAGTATGGTGATTTTAGGTAAATACAGTAAAGAGGAGGGAGTAGGACTTTGGTAAAAGTAGTTAAAAGATTATATACATTTTTAATATATCTGTTTTTGTATGCTCCTATCCTTATACTTATGTTTTTTTCATTTAATAAATCACGTTTTCGTGGAAATTGGGGAGGATTTACATTAAAATGGTATAAGGCATTATTTCAAGATGCTCAAATAATGTCTTCGCTTTATTATACTATTTCTATAGCTATAATTTCTTCAATAGTAGCTACTGTAATAGGAACTGCTGCTGCAATAGGTATATATAAAATGGATAGAAAGATGAAAAATTTAATTTTAAATTTGACTTATATACCTGTACTTAATGCTGATATAGTTACAGGAGTATCTTTAATGATTTTGTTTATTTTTATCAAGTTGCCATTAGGTTTTTTGAGCCTACTTATTGCACATATTACATTTAATATTCCGTATGTAATTTTGTCAGTACTTCCTAAGTTAAGGCAGTTAGATAATAATATATATGAAGCAGCTTTAGATTTAGGAGCTACTCCGGGATATGCTATGAGAAAAGTGATATTGCCTGAAATTATGCCTGGAATCATAACGGGAGCACTTTTATCTTTTACTCTTTCAATAGATGATTTTGTTATAAGTTTTTTCACAACGGGTTCAGGAGTATCAAACCTATCAATTACTATTTATTCTATGGCGAGAAGGGGCATAAACCCTAAAATAAATGCTTTATCAACACTTATGTTTATAGCAGTTTTATCTTTGCTTTTTGTTATCAATATGAGATGGAATAAAAATGAAAAGGAGAGTGTTCAATGAGAGGAATAATGAGAAAAGTATTTGCTATTTCTATGATTGTTTTAATACTTGCTTCTATTACTGGTTGTCAAAAAGAAAACAAAGTTACTTTAAATGTTTATAATTGGGGAGATTATATTGATGAATCAGTTATAAAAGAATTTGAAAAAAAATATGGTATAAAAGTAAATTATGAGATGTTTGATACAAATGAAGCTATGTATGCAAAGATAAAATCAGGTGGAGTAAATTATGATGTTGCTTTTCCTTCAGATTATATGATTAGTAAGATGATTAAGGAAGATATGCTTTATAAAATAGATTTTAACAATATTCCAAATTATAAATATATAGATGAAAGATTTAAAAATTTAGAATATGACCCAAATAGTGAGTATTCTGTACCATATATGTGGGGGACTGTAGGAATTTTATATAATAAAAAAATGGTAAAAGATAAAGTAGATAGTTGGAATATATTGTGGGATGAAAAGTATAAAAAACAAATTATTATGCAGGATAGTCAAAGAGAAACTATAGGGGTAGCACTACAAAAGTTAGGTTATTCTGTGAATACCAAAAATATAAAGGAGTTAGAAGAAGCTAAAAGAGAACTAATAAAGCAAAAACCTTTAGTTTTAGCATATGTAGTTGATGAAGTAAAAGATAAAATGGTAAGTGGAGAAGCTGCATTAGCTGTGGTATGGGCTGGAGATGCAGTTGCTATGAAAGAGGAAAATCCAGATTTAGAATTTGTGGTGCCAAAAGAAGGAAGTAACTTTTTTGTCGATGCTATGGTAATTCCAAAGACTTCAAAGCATAAAAAAGAAGCTGAGATGTTTATAAACTTTATGTGTGAACCTGAGATAGCCTTTAAAAATACTGATTATATTAAATATTCTACTCCACATACAGAAGCAAGAAAAATGTTAGACCCAAAAGTAGCAAATGACCCAGTTGCTTATCCAAGTGATGAAGTTCTTAAGAGATGTGAAGTATATAAAGATTTAAGTGATATAGCTAAAGAATATGATCGCATTTGGACTGAAATAAAAGCTGCAAAATAAGTATAAAGAAGAACTCTTTTCATAAAATATAGAAGAAAAGAGTTCTTCTTTTGTTTTTTAAATATCGTTTACAAAAAAATTTTAATACTTATAAAAAAATTTAAACTTGACAAGACAAAAAAAAAGAGTAATGTAATAATGTAAAATAATAAAATTTTATAGGAGATGAGGAAAATATGCTTCACAATCATTTACTAGTAGCTACAATTATATTTGTTATGACTTATACTGCTATAATATCGGAAAAGATTAACAGGACAGCAGTAGCATTATTTGGTGCAGTTTTAATAGTTGTATTTCAAGTTCTGCCACAAGAAGATGCTTTTAAAACGATTGATTTTAACACAATAGGATTACTTATAGGAATGATGATAGTTGTAAACATATTGAAACGTACAGGTGTTTTTCAGTATATTGCTATAAAAACGGCAAAGATTGCGAAGGGCGACCCTTTGAAAATAATGATATACTTTTCTGCTATAACTGCACTATCTTCAGCTTTTTTGCCTAATGTTACAATTATTTTATTAATTGTTCCAGTTACTTTTGTTATAACAGATACATTAAAGATAAATCCTATTCCTTTTCTTATAACAGAAGTTTTAGCGGCTAATATAGGAGGTACAGCTACATTAATAGGAGACCCACCAAATACTATGATTGGTGGTGCAACTAAACTTGGATTTATGGATTTTTTAATTAATTTAGGACCGATAGTTTTAGTTATACTTGTAGTTACATTAATTATATTGAAAATAGTATATAGAAAGTATTTAAGAGTTGATGATAATAATAAACAAAAAATTCTTGATTTAGATGAAACAAAAACTATTAAGGATAAAAAATTATTGATAAAGAGTTTAATTGTTTTGGGAATTACTATTTTAGGTTTTACAACACATCAAATTATAGGGCTTGAATCTGCTACAGTAGCATTATTTGGTGGAGTACTTTTATTATTGGTTAGTAAGGTTGAACCTGAAGAAATATTATTAGAAATTGAGTGGACTAATATACTTTTCTTTATAGGATTATTTGTACTTGTAGGAGCATTAGAAGAAGTTGGGGCAATAGAATTTCTTGCAAAGAAAATGATACAATTTACAAATGGTAATTTGTTTATGACAGTTATGTTTGTATTGTGGCTTTCAGCTTTAGCGTCTTCATTTTTAGATAATATTCCTTTTGTTGCAACTATGATACCGCTTATAAAAGATTTAGCAGTAATTTCTACAATGAATATACAGCCTCTATGGTGGGCATTAGCTTTAGGAGCATGTCTTGGTGGAAATGGAACACTTATAGGAGCATCTCCAAATGTTATTGTAGGAAGTATGCTCAATAAAAAGGGATATAAATTAACTTTTACAGATTTCATGAAAATAGGATTTCCAATTATGATTGTATCAATAATTATTTCTATGGTATACTTAATTGTATTTTATATATAATTTTAGATAAAAATATTTTTAATTAAATTTATTATAAAAATGGGGTGTTGATATTGAGGAAATATATATACATGGAAGCTAGTCAGCATGATATGAAATTAATTCAAATGGGGGCAAAAGTAGAACAAATAAGTAGTAAAATGTGTTATGTAAAGTTTACAATAGATGACATTGAAGTGGCATATGTATATAATATTAATAAAAAGGGAAGATATTTTTTAGAACGTATAAAGCCTTATCCAATACCATTAAAAGAATTTGAAAAAGAAGAAGATGTTATTAAAATTATAGATATAGATGTTAGACAATTTAAAAACGCTGCAAAAAGTAAGAATATGGAAAATTTTATCAAGATTAATAAAGAGCTTAATAAGACTATAAAAGAATTTGAAGATTTATTTCTTTATTATAATGTGCCTAAAATTGAAATAGAAATAATTATGGACAAAATAAAGGAAATACATGAAGAAATTTATAAAACGCAAAAAATGTCTGAAAGAGTATTTTTTGATAAAGAACCTGATAATTTATAGTGATTTTACATTTGATAAGGGGAGGGGGCAGCTAGATGAAAAGATATTTAAAAACAATATTAAATTATCTTTTTATTTTATTAGCATTTTCAGCTGTTATATTATCTACGAATTATGTAATGAAAACATATGCTTGTAATGAACCGGCAGTAAAAATCAAAAATTCAGCCGATTATTTAACTAAAGAGGAAAAGGAAGAATTGATTGAAGAAGCTGAATTTTGGGGTATACCAAAAGAGTTAATAAGATATATGAATTAATTTTAAAAGTAAATATTATAGGCCATCCTTAAATAGAGAGGATGGCCTATAAAAAATTTTAAAAATGGTTATTTTATAGCTTTTTCAATTCTGTTTAGTCCTTCTTTTATGTTATCAAGAGAAGTTGCATAAGAAAGCCTAATGTAATTGTCTAAGCCAAATCCTGCACCGGGAATTACAGCTACTTTAGCAGTATCTAACAAATATTCAGCAAAATCCATGGAGCTGTTTATTTCAAAACCATTGATAGTAGTTCCAATGATTTTTGATATATTAACCATTACGTAAAATGCACCTTCTGGCATTCTGCAAGATAATTTATCTATTGAATTAATTTTATCAACCATATATTTTCTTCTTTCATTAAATGCATTTGTCATTTCTTTTATAGGACTTTGGTCTCCCTTTAAAGCTTCGATACTTGCGTATTGAGCTATAGTATTAGGATTAGATGTAGCATGACTTTGAATGTTTGTAACGATTTTAGCAATTTCACTGTCAGCAGCTAAATAACCTATTCTCCATCCAGTCATTGCATAAGCTTTAGACATACCATTTATAACGATAGTTAACTTTTTGATTTCATTTCCAAGAGAAGCAATACTTATGTGGTTTCCTTCATAAATTAATTTTTCGTATATTTCATCTGATATTACAAATATATTGTGTTTAACTGCAATTTCGGCAATTTCTTTTAATTCTTCTTTTGTATAAACTGTACCTGTAGGATTATTAGGACTGTTTAAAATAATGGCTTTAGTTTTATTATTAATAGCATTTAATAAACTTTCTTTTTTTAGTTTAAATCCGTTTTCTTCAGAAGTTTTAACAAATACAGGTTTTGCATCTGCCATTTTTACCATTTCTGGATAGCTAACCCAGTATGGTATAGGAATTATTACTTCATCTCCGGGATTACAAATTACTTGAAGTGTATTAAATAAAGAGTGTTTAGCTCCATTTGAAACTACAATATTTTCAGGAGTGTAATCTAAATTATTATCATTTTTTAATTTTTCACAGATCGCTTGTTTGAGATTAGGCAAACCTGCTGAAGCAGTATAACCAGTTAATCCTTTTTCAATTGCATCTATAGCTGCTTTTCTAATATGAGCAGGAGTATTAAAATCAGGTTCACCAGCTCCAAAACTTATAATGTCAATTCCATCTGCTTTCATTTTTTTTGCTTTAGCAGTAATTGCTAATGTTACCGATGGAGATATTGATTTATTTTTTACAGATAAATTGTTATTCATAATCTATCTCCTTTCATTATTATGTATTTATTGTTGATTTAGGTTAAAAAATGTTTTCTTATATCAACATTTTATCAACTAGTTAAAATAATGTACAGTTAACAAATAAAGAGTAATAAAAATATTAGTTTATTATTTTAGATAATTTTTGTTTATTCTTAATTTTATAAATGATGTTACTATTTGTAAATTGTTTTTTATTAATTTTGATGAATTAGAATAATAGACATCTGTGTTTGAATAAAAATATTTTCATATGATATAATTTATTGTGTGATTAAAAAAAATGAGTAAAGGAGATATTTATGAATAAGCAGGGAAAGATATTTACATACATAGGAATGTTTGTTATAGGTATTATCTTGACTATAACTGGACTAATGAATATAGTAAGGCCTGTAGTAAAATATGTAGATTATACAGATGCACAGATAAAGCAAAAAGCTAGGGAATTAGGTATGGTAGAATTAAAGGAAGTTATAGAGATGAATACAGAAAAGATTAATTCTAACAAACAATCAAGTGGCAATGTAGAAAATAAAGATACTTATAAATCAAATAGTAAAAATAATAGCTTTAAAGAATATGTACTTTTTAAGATTTATAAAGGTGAAAGTAGTCAGGATATTATAAATAGGTTATATAAAGAAGGAATTATTGATGATAAAGAAAGTTTTACAAAGTTAGTTGCTAAGAAAAAAGCTGGAAGATATTTAGTATACGGCACTTATAAACTCTATAAAGGAATGGATTATGAAGAAATTATAAAAATACTTACGGGAAAATAATTTGATGAAAGAAAAAATGCCAGTTTTAAGACTGGAATTTTTTGTTATATCTTTACGAATTTTGGTTTCATTTTTTCAAAAGTAGTTATGTATCTAAATCCGATATCTTTTAAAACTTCATAAACATAATCAAACTTTTCTCCTAGAGTTTCTGGAATATGAGAGTCTGAACCAGTAGTTATAATTTGACCACCTAGTTCTTTATAGAATTTTAATACTTCTTTAGGTGGCATTAAATTATCAATATTATATCTAAAACCTGATGTATTTATTTCTATTCCTTTATTTTTATCTATAAGAGTTTTAAATATTTCTTCTAGTATGTCAAAATAATTTCTTATATTTTCTTTTGCCACCTCTTTATTATATCTTGTGATAATGTTTAGATGTCCTACTACATTAAAAGAATCGAATTTTTTTATGCAGTAGAGAAGTTCTTCAAAATATTTAATATAAGCTTCTTTAGGTGTTTTATTGATGAAAAAATCACCTGAATATAAATCTTTTTTGTTACATGTATGTATTGAACAAATGACAAAGTCAAAATCATTTCTATTAATAAATTTTTCACATTTTTCTATTATGTGAGGCTGTATTCCAATTTCTACTCCTTTAAGCACTTTTATTTTACCTTTATATAAGTTTTTCATTTTATTGATGTAATTAGTATATTCTTCTATATCAAAGTCAAAGTTTATAGAAGGGTCGCAATATTCATAGTCTATATGATCAGTAAAGCAAATTTCCTTAATATTGAGATTTATGGCTTTTTCAATCATGTCTTTCATATCTATTTTACAATCTGCAGAAAAATTACTGTGAACATGATAATCATACATAATCATCACTCCTATAATCTATAATCTAAATATAGTTTACCAGTAATTTTATAGAATAAAAGAGAATAATTAAAACTTTATTAAAAATTTTTTTATGAAAAGATGTTGACTAAAAAGAGCAAGAATATTAAAATAAACATAAAACATTTTAATGCTTTATCACGATAAAGTATTAAAACAAATTTACAAGGTGGTGGTTGATTGATATTATATGATGATTTATTTCCCGAAGGACTTGAAGATATTCATAGTGAAGAATATGAGTTTAAAGAAGAAATAATATTTCAAGTAAAAAAAGTTTTTAAGAGTTTTGGTTATAGACAGATATTAACACCCACTCTTGAATATTATGAGTTATATTCTGATAGTTATGGGACATCGTTTAAAGATAAGATGTTTAAACTTATTGACAATAATGGAAAGATATTAGTCTTAAGACCAGATGTAACGATACCAATTGCAAGGATGGTTGCTGTAAATTATAAAAATGTAAAAGATTTTTTTAAGTTTTTTTATGTAACGAATGTATTTAGACTTAATAAATTTCAAAATGGAAATAGAAGGGAATTTATTCAAGCAGGAATAGAATATATAGGCAATAGTTTACCTGAATGTGATGGAGAAATAATTGCTATTGGAATAAAGGCACTGCTGAAATGTGGATTAGAAAATTTTCATATAGATATAGGACAAATTGAATTTTTGAAAAGTATAATAGATGAAATAAAAATTAATGATTATCAAAGAACAATGCTTTGTAATTTGATAGAAAATAAGAATTATGGAGATTTAGATGAATTTCTCGATGAATTAAATATATCTATTGATATTAAGAATCTTTTTAAAATACTGCCTAAACTTTATGGGAGTCCCTGTGAGGTTATTAATAAGGCAAGGCAGTTAATATTAAATGAGAAAATGAAAAAAGTTCTTGATAACCTAGAAGAAGTATACAGTATACTCAAGGATTATGGGTATGATAAATACATTTTGTTTGACTTAGGTATTGCTAAGGAGATTGATTATTATACAGGTATTATATTTAAGGGCTATGTAAATAATTTTGGAGAATCTGTTTTAAGTGGAGGAAGATATAATAATTTAACTGAAAAGTTTGGCACTTTTAAACCAGCTTGTGGATTAGGAATAAATATTGATAAATTAGTTGAGGTGATTGGAATGTATGGTATAAAGAGAAAAAGTAATTGCTACACTGATTATTTAGTTCTTTATAAAGAAGATTTTAGAGAAAAAGCTATTAAATTATCTGAAGTGTTAAGAAGTAAGGGATTTGTTGTTGAATCAAATTCTTACAATGGTGATGGAAAAAATCAAATTAAAAATCTAACTTTTAGAAATGTAAAAGAAATAATTGAAATTGAAAATAATTTTTTAAAGATTACAGATATGATAAAAAATTGTGTCAGTAAATACAGTGCAAATCAGTTTTTAAAACTTTTAGATAATAAGGAGACAGTTGCATCTATTCATTAGGAGGAATTATTGTGGATTTCATCAAAATTGCTCTTGCTAAGGGAAGACTTGCTGGAGATTCATTAGAAATGTTAAAAAAAATAGGAATAGAATTTAAAGAGTATTCCAAAAAAAGTAGAAAACTTATCTTTATAAATAATGAAGAAAAAATAAAGCTTGTATTTGTAAAATCAACGGATATACCTATTTATGTTGAAAAGGGGGCAGTGGATATTGGTATAGTTGGCAAGGATATACTTATGGAGAATAGAGCAGATGTGTATGAAATATTAAATTTAAATATAGGTAAATGCAAATTGTGCATAGCTGCATTAAAAGAATATCAATCGAGTAGAAATAGGAAATTGATTGTAGGAACAAAGTATCCTAATATAGCAAAAAATTATTTTCATAGAAAAAAGATATTAAGCGAAGTAATAAAGTTAAATGGTTCTGTTGAGTTAGCTCCAATTTTGGGACTTTCAGATGTAATAGTAGACATTGTTGAAACGGGAAAGACTTTACATGAAAATGGATTGATAGTATTAGAAGAAATGTACAGTTTAAGTGCAAGGTTAGTTGTAAATAAAGCTAGTTTGAAAACTAAAGGAAACAAAATAGAAAAAATAATAATGAGATTAGAAGAAGTAATAAAGGAGAATAAAGATGAAAATAGTTGAGCTATGTGATAAAAGTTATAAAGATGTTTTAAATAATCTTTTAAAAAGAGATATAGAGGATTTTTATGAAATAGATAAGAATATAATTGCTATATTAAGGAATGTAAAAGATTTTAAAGACAAGGCCTTATATGATTATACTTTTAAGTTTGACGGAGTAAAAATTGATAATATTAAAGTTACAGAAGACGAAGTAAAAGAAGCTTTAGATACAGTTGATAATCAATTTTTAGATATATTAAAAAAAGCTAAGTATAATATTGAAAGATTTCATAAAAGGCAAATTGAGAAATCTTGGATAGAACATGAAAAAAAAGGCATTATTTTAGGACAATTAATAAGACCTTTAGATAGAGTAGGGATATATGTGCCAGGAGGAACTGCATCATATCCATCATCAGTTCTTATGAACAGTATACCTGCCATGATTGCTGGGGTAAAATCTATTGCTATGGTTACTCCGCCGGATAAAAGAGGAAAAGTAAATCCAAATATCTTAGCTGCGGCTTATATAGCAGGAATAGATGAAATCTATAAGGTGGGAGGTGCTCAAGCCATAGGAGCCCTTGCCTATGGAACAGAAACTATAAAACAAGTGCAAAAAATAGTGGGACCGGGAAATATATATGTGGCAAGAGCAAAAAAAGAAGTTTTCGGAATAGTTGACATAGATATGATAGCAGGACCAAGTGAAATATGTATTATTGCAGATAAAAATAGTAATCCAAGGTATATAGCAGCCGATTTACTTTCTCAAGCAGAACATGATCAATTTGCTTTTTTAGTACTTTTTACAAATAGTATTGATTTAGCAGAAAGCGTAAAAAAAGAAGTTATAAAACAGTTAGATAAATTAGAAAGAAAGGAGATAGCAGAGAAGTCTATAGGAAATAATGGATATATTTTTATAGTTGATAGTATAGATAAAGCTATAGAAATTTCAAATGAGATAGCACCAGAACATCTTGAAATAATGGTTGATAATCCATTTGGATTGATTTCAAGGATAAAAAATGCCGGTGCTGTATTTTTAGGCAGTTTTACTCCTGAACCTGTTGGAGATTATTTTGCAGGACCAAATCATACTCTTCCTACTTCAGGGACTGCCAAGTTTTCTTCTCCATTAGGAGTTTATGATTTTGTGAAAAAAACGAGTTTAATTTATTATACTAAAGAAAGTTTGAAAGAAATAAAAGATGATGTTATATATTTTTCAAAAATAGAGGGATTGACAGCTCATGGAAATTCTATAAGGGTGAGGTTTGAATAATGAGGAAATTTGTAAAAGAAAGTATTAGGAGATTAGAAAGTTATAGTATGAATGAAGAAAAAATAGAAGTTAAGTTAAATGCAAATGAAAGTCCCTATGATATGCCAATTAATATTAAGAATGTTTTAACTGATATGTTGTTTACTGAAAAATTAAATAGGTATCCTGATAGTAAATGTTATGAATTAAGAAAAAGAATTTCAAAATATACTGGTTTAAATAGTGAAAATATAATAGTAGGGAATGGTTCAGATGAGATAATAAAAATGATAATAGATGCCTTTATAGATAAGAATGAAGTAGTAGTTAGCTACAGTCCAACATTTTCTATATATAAGATTATTACAAGTATTGCAGGTGGAAAATTTATAGAACTTGAAAATCAAATAGGCAAAGTATATATAGATGAATTAATAAATTTAGCAAATAAAAATAATGCAAAGGTCATATTTTTATGTAATCCAAATAATCCAACTGGAATGTCAATTCCAAGAGAAGATATATTTAAAATTTTGGAAAAAACAGATTCTCTAGTAATTGTAGATGAAGCATATTATGAGTTTTGCGGAGAAACAGTAATTGATAGTGTAAGAAAATATGAAAACCTCATAGTTTTAAGAACATTATCAAAGGCATTTGGACTTGCAGGAATTAGACTAGGATATGGAGTTTCAAATAAAAGAGTAATAGAAATATTAAATAAAGTAAAGCCACCATATAATATTAACAGACTATCTCAAAAGATAGGAATAATCGCTTTAGAGAATAAAGATATTTTTTTAAAGCATGTTAAAGAAATAATAAAAGAGAGAAATCGTTTAGTAAAAGAGATAGAAAATATAAAGCATATAGAAGTATTTCCAAGTAATAGCAATTTTATTTTGATTAGAAGTGAAAAATATGAAGAAATTTTAAAAAGATTTAAGTGTAAAGGAGTAGGGGTTAGAGAATACGGAGTAAATGGCGATTTAAGAAATTGTATTCGTATAAGTATAGGAACTAAAGAAGAAAATAACATAGTTTTAAGAGCCTTAAAGGAAGTGTAGTTATGAGGGAAGCTAAAATTTATAGAAGAACTGATGAAACTGAAGTGCAGATTAGTATTAATATTGATGGAGAAGGAAAGGCTGATATTAATACGGGAATAAAATTTTTTGACCATATGTTGAAGACTATGGCTAAACATGGACAATTTAATCTCAATGTAAAATGTGTGGGAGATTTAGAAATAGATACTCATCACACAGTTGAAGATATAGGTATAGTATTAGGTAAAGCAATAAAGAAAGCAATAGGTTCAAAGGAAGGAATAAAGAGATATGGACTAGCTTATACACCTATGGATGAATCCTTATCAAGGATAGCAATAGACATGAGTGGTAGGAGTTTTTTGGTTTACAATGTAGAATTTACTAGAGAATTTGTAGGAGATTTCGAAACTGAAACTTTAAGAGAATTTTTTACGGCATTAACAAATAATGCTGAATTAACTCTTCATATTAATTTGCTTTACGGAAGTAATAATCATCATATCATTGAATCAGTATTCAAAGGATTTGGAAGAGCTTTTAAGGAAGCAGTCAGTTTAAATGAAAATATAAAGGGAGTACTTTCAACAAAGGGTGTATTATAAGGGGTGAATTAATGATAGTAATAGTAGATTATGGAGTTGGAAATGTAAAGAATGTATATAATTATTTTTCTAAAATTGGTAGAAAAGTAATTATTACTGATAGAAAGAAATATATAGATAATTGTTCGTTAATAGTTTTACCGGGCGTAGGGGCTTTTAAAGATGCTATGGATAATTTAAGAAAAAAAGATTTGATTAGCGTAATTAAAGATAATGCAAAAAAAGGAAAACTTTTGATAGGTATATGTCTTGGTATGCAGCTTTTATACGAAAGAAGTTATGAAGATGGAGATTGGGAAGGGCTAGGATTATTGGAAGGTGAAATAATTAAGTTTAAAGGAGAATTAAAAGTACCTCACATGGGTTGGAATAGTTTAATAAAAAACAAACAAGATATTATTGCAGAAGATATAGAAACTGGAGAATATGTTTACTTTGTTCATTCATATTATTTGAAAACAAAAAATAATAAAGAAGTGATTTTTAAAACAAATTATGGAGTAGATGTTCCAGCGGTAATTAGAAGAAATAATATAATAGGAATGCAGTTTCACCCAGAGAAAAGTGGTAAAACAGGGGAAAAGTTTTTGAAAAATATTAAGGAGTTGATAGGGTGATAATTTTTCCAGCAATAGATATTAGAAATGGTAGATGTGTTAGACTTTATCAAGGAAAGTTTAATAGAGAAACTGTATATGATGATGACCCTGTTTTAATTGCAAAGAGATTTGAAGAAAACAAAGCAAAAGTTTTGCATGTAGTTGACCTAGATGGAGCTTTTACAGGTGAGCAGAAAAATATAGAAATAATAAAGAAGATAGTAAGGAGTATAAATATACCAGTACAAGTAGGTGGAGGAATAAGAAGTATAGAAAGAGCAAAGCAGCTTATGGATTTAGGAGTTTATAGGATAGTTATTGGTACTTGTGCAGTTAAAGAAAATATGTTTGTTGAAAATTTAGTTAAAAGGTTTGGAGATAGAGTAGTTGTTTCTATAGATACAAAAGCTGGGTGTGTATGTGTAAATGGATGGGTTGAAAGTAGTAGTTTTAAATCAGTAGAATTTGCGAAATTGTTAGAAGAAAAAGGAATTAAAACCATAGTTTATACAGATATTTCAAAGGATGGAACAATGATAGGACCTAATTTTGAGGAGATAAAAAAATTAAAGGAGAATACCTCATTGAATATAATTGCATCGGGAGGAATTGGCAGAAAAGAAGACATAGATAAGTTGAAGACATTTGGAGTATATGGGGCGATAGTTGGGAAGGCACTATATGAAGGGAAAATAAAATTAGAGGATTTTGTAAAAAATATATCATTAAAAAGGGGAGAGTATTTTGCTGACAAAGAGGATAATTCCTTGTCTTGATGTTAAAGATGGAAGAGTGGTAAAAGGTAAGAAATTTAAGAATATAGAGGATGTAGATGACCCTATACTATTAGCAAAATATTACTGTGAAAGTGGTGCTGATGAACTCGTTTTTTATGATATTATGGCTTCTTATGAAAATAGAAATATTTTTGTGAATTTAGTTGAAAAGGTGGCAGAAAATATAAATATTCCATTTTCTGTTGGTGGAGGAATACGGAGTATAGAAGATTTTACAAGGGTGCTAAGAGCAGGAGCCGATAAAGTATCAATTAATTCTGCTGCGGTGAAAAATCCAATGCTGATTAAGAAAGCAGCTTTAAAGTTTGGAAGTCAATGTGTAGTATTGTCTATAGATGTTAAGAAAACGAAAAAAGGGGATTATGTAGTATATATAGATGGTGGAAGGATAAATACGGGGTTTGATGCTTTAAAGTGGGCTAAAAAAGGAGAAAAATTGGGAGCAGGTGAGATAGTTTTGAATTCAATTGACAGTGATGGCATTAAGAGTGGATATGATATTGAAATAACCAAAATTATTTCAGAAAATGTTAAAATACCAGTTGTAGCTTCTGGAGGAGCAGGTAAAAAGAAAGATTTTTTAGAAGTTTTAAGGGATGGTAAAGCTGATGCAGCTTTGGCAGCTTCAGTTTTTCATTATAAACAAATAGAAATAAACTCTTTAAAACAATATCTTTACAATAATGGCGTAGAGGTTAGGAGAGAATAGGTATGATTGATATAAATAGTTTAAAATTTAACAATAATGGATTGATACCTGCAATTATTCAAGATTTTAACAATAAGGAAGTTTTAATGTTGGGATATATGAACAAAGAGTCTTTAAAACTTACTATAGAGTCTGGAAAAACATGGTTTTACAGCAGAAGCAGACAGAAACTGTGGAATAAAGGAGAAACTTCAGGAAATTTTCATGAAGTAGTGAGTATAAAACATGATTGTGATATGGACTGTCTTTTGGTGGAGGTCATACCAAATGGACCAACTTGTCATACTGGAAATTATAGTTGTTTTTATAAAAGAGTTTACAATAAAGATATAGAAAATATTGAAGAAGATAAAATATTTGATTTGCTTTATACTAGAATAGTAGATAGGAAAAAATTTTCAAAGGATAATTCATATACGAGATATTTATTTAATAGTGGAGTTGACAAAATTTTAAAGAAAGTAGGAGAAGAAGCAAGTGAAGTAATTATAGCAGCAAAAAATGATAGCAGAGAAGAAGTAATTTACGAAGTAGTGGATTTAATTTATCATTTAATGGTTTTATTAGTAGAAAAGGATATAATATTAAGTGATATTAGAAGAGAAATGATTAATAGATACAGGTAGCAGTGGATTATATAAGAGAGATTAGGTCTTGAGACGCTAATCTCTCTGATTATTTTTCAACTAGATCACTTATTGAAACTTGATATTGTTTTTTTTCATTATCTCTTGTTATAATAAATGCACTTCCAAGTGAAGGATTTATACTGTTAATCCATACAGATTTTCCTTGATATGTAACTTCGATATCCTTTGCAGAATTTAAGATTTCTTTTGCTCTTTTAATATCCAAATTATCAACTCCTTTATGTATTTTTCTTAATTATTTTGTCCAAAATATAAAAGAATATAACAAATTAAATTTTGATTTTGAATAAGAACAGAATATATAATTATTTTTAAATATTAAAAAAATTTACAAATTAAAAACTTATTGAAAACATTAAAAAAATGTAATATAATAAGTTTACCTAAGAACAGGAAAATGTCAAAAATTTTTGAATACAGAAAAATATATTGAAAAAAATTCAATATATTATTTTATAGGAGGTGAGAAAAACATAAAGATTATTAAAAAAATAATTACAGAATTTAAATGAAGGAGGTAAATTATGGCTAATTTAAACAATTCAGGCGAAAGAGAACAATGGGGTTCTAAGATTGGTTTTATTTTAGCTGCTGCAGGTTCAGCAGTTGGACTTGGAAACCTGTGGAAATTTCCTTACATGGCAGGTAAAAATGGTGGTGGAGCATTTGTACTTGTATATTTCATAATTTTATTCCTTGTAGGTTTTACTTTGATGTTAGCAGAGATAGTGTTAGGAAGATATACACAGTTAAATGCAATAGGTGCTTATAGAAAAATAGGCAAAAAATGGGCATTTGTTGGAGCCTTAGGTGTTTTAGCTGGATTTTTAATTTTATCATTTTATAGTGTTGTTGGTGGATGGGTAATAGCATATCTAGTAAAAACATTAACAGGAGCTTTAAATGTTACCGATGCAGAAGTACTTGGAAATATGTTTGGTAAATTGATTTCAGGTACAACAGAACCTATATTTTATCATGCATTATTTATGGTAGCTACATTTTTAATAGTTCTTGGTGGTATAGGCGGAGGTATTGAAAAATCAAGTAAGATTTTAATGCCAGGTCTTTTTGTTATGATAATTGTACTTGCTATTCGTTCTATGACTTTACCAGGAGCAGTTGAAGGTATAAAATATCTTTTAGTTCCAGATTTCTCTAAAATAAATATAGATGTAGTTCTTGATGCTCTTGGACAAGTATTTTTCTCACTAAGTTTAGGTATGGGTTGTATGATTACTTATGGTAGTTATTTGAGCAAAGATTCTAATATACCAGAAAGTGCTGTAACTATACCTTTAATAGATACAGGAGTTGCACTACTTGCAGGACTTGCTGTACTTCCAGCAGTATTTGCTTTTGGTTTTGAACCATCAGCTGGACCCGGACTTATATTTATTACATTCCCTGCAGTATTTGCTCAAATGCCATTTGGAACTTTATTTGAAATAATGTTCTTTATATTAGTTTTATTTGCAGCTTTATCTTCATCAATTTCACTACTTGAAGTTTGTGTTGCATATGTGGTTGATGAATGGAAAATGAACCGTAAAGTTGCAACAGTATCTTTAGCGTTTGTGATATTTCTTTTAGGAATTCCAGCTTCATTATCATTTGGACCATGGGCACATATTACTTTACTACCTGGAAAAGGGTTCTTCGATACGTTTGACTTTATATCAAGTAATATATTACTTCCGCTTGGTGGATTACTTCTTTGTATAGTTGTTGGATGGATATGGGGTACAGACAATGCTATTAAAGAAGCTACTAATGAAGGACAGTTAGAATTTAAATTTGCTCCATTCTGGGCATTTCTAGTTAAGTATGTTGGACCAGTAGCTATAGGAATAGTATTTATTCGTTCATTATTAGGGTAGATAAATTTAATATAATTAAAATTATAAAAATAGGTCGGAGTTTTTGCCGACCTATTTTTATTGAAATAAAAAATTTGAGTGAATATAATTAAATAAGATACGGTTATGATATTATTGTTAATGAAAATGTATTGGAAGGATGAAAAAAATGATAAGAGTATCAGAAATTCGTTTGAGTATAGATGACAATTTAGATATACTTCCTTATAAAATTAGCAAAATTTTAAAAATAAAACCTAATGAAATAATAAATTTAAATATATTTAAAGAATCAATAGATGCAAGAAGAAGGGGAAAGATTGATTTTGTGTATACTGTGGATGTAGAAGTTGAAGATGAGGAAAAGATTTTGTTAAAAAATAAAGATAAAAAAGTTATTAAGACACCCGATTTAGATTATAAGTATCCAGAGCAAGGAAGTTTAATTATTGATAAGAGACCTGTTGTTATAGGAACAGGTCCTGCTGGACTTTTTGCTGCATTGATTTTAGCTGAGATGGGATATAAGCCACTTGTTTTTGAGAGAGGAGAGGATGTAGATAAGAGGAGTAAGACTGTAGATTTATTTTGGAAGACAGGTCAGTTAAATGAAGAATCAAATGTTCAATTTGGTGAAGGCGGTGCTGGAACCTTTTCAGATGGCAAATTAACTACGCGTATAAAAGACCCTAGATGTAGAAAAGTATTAAGTGAATTTGTTAAGGCAGGAGCACCGGAAGAAATAATGTATTCTTTTAAACCTCATATTGGAACAGACCTTTTAAAAGGTGTAGTAAAAAATATAAGAAAAAGGATTATAGATTTAGGTGGAGATGTTAGATTTGAGTCAAAAGTAACAAATCTAACGATTAAAGATGGAAAAATAATTGCTGTTGAAATTAATTATAGAGAAAAGGTTAAAACTGATATTGTAGTTTTAGCTATTGGACATAGTGCTAGAGATACATTTGAGATGTTATACGAAAAAGGAATAGAAATAATTCAAAAGCCATTTGCAATTGGAGTTAGAATAGAACATCCTCAAAGTCTCATAAATAAAGTTCAGTATAAACAGTTTGCAAATCATAAAAGACTTGGACCTGCTGATTATAGACTTACATATCATACAAGTAATGGAAGGTCAGTTTATACATTTTGTATGTGTCCCGGTGGAAAAGTTGTTGCAGCAGCTTCGGAAGAAGGCAGAGTTGTAACAAATGGAATGAGTGAGTATTTAAGGGATAAGGAAAATGCAAATAGTGCTCTTCTTGTATCGGTAACTGGAGAAGATTTTGAAGGAAGTCATCCATTGGCGGGAATGTATTTTCAAAGAAAATGGGAAGAAATTGCTTATAAAGTTGGTGGAGGTAATTTTATAGCACCAGCACAATTAGTTGGTGATTTTTTAAAAAATAGAAGTTCAAAGAGAATAGGAAATGTTAAACCATCATATGCTCCGGGGGTAAAAATGACGAAAATAGATGAATGTTTGCCTTATTATGTAACTTTAGCTATGAGAGAAGCTATATTAAACATGGATAAAAAGTTAAAAGGTTTTGCATTAAAGGAAGCTATAATAACAGGAGTAGAAACTAGGAGTTCTTCGCCTATAAGAATAGTTAGGAATGATAAAAGTTTTGAAAGTGTAAATGTAAGAGGACTTTATCCTGCAGGCGAAGGTGCTGGATATGCTGGAGGAATAGTATCTGCGGCAGTTGATGGAATAAAGATAGCAGAAAAGATAATAGAAAAATATAGATTTATATAAACAGAGGAATGGTCATTTAGGCCGTTCTTTTTTTATTTGCTAATATATTTTGAAAAAATATTAAACGGTATGTATTAATATGAAATAGAAATAAGTAGCAGAGAAATTGATAAAAAATAGACAAAAACAAGATTATAAAAATTATTTTTTATGTAAATATTTATAAATATATGTTGATAAGGATTAATAATTATGCTATATTAGTAAGTAAATTTTCAAAATTTAAACGAATTAAAATATTTCAACAAATATTTTTTAAACTATACAAAATTTTCAGTAAATATTTAGCGGAAAGAAGGAATTTTTATTGCAGTATAGAATATATATAAATTAAATATACAGAAAATTTAGAAAATTACTTTGTATATTTGAGCGTTTTTAGCGCTTAAATATAAATAAATTTGAAAAGGAGGAAATAAATTAATGGAAAACAACAAATTACAAGAAAGAGATAGTTTTGGTAGTAAGCTTGGTATTATAGCTGCTGCTGCTGGTTCTGCTATTGGTCTAGGAAACATATGGAAGTTTCCTTACATCACTGGTGTTTATGGTGGTGCCGCATTTATAGTTATTTATTTAATTTGTATTGCTGCGATTGGTTTTCCTGTAATGTTGTCAGAATTTATTATTGGACGTAAAGGTCAGAGAAATGCTATAGGTGCATTTCAAAAATTAGCACCGGGAACCCCGTGGTTTTTAACTGGTTGGATGGGAGTTGCAGCTGCATTTATGATTCTTGCATTTTATGGAGTTGTTGCAGGCTGGTGTTTAGAGTATGTATTTAAAGCTCTTATAAATTCTTTTGCAGGACAGTCTCCTGAAGCAATAGGTAATATGTTTGGTTCATTTATTTCTTCTACAGCAAAGCCTATATTTTGGCAAGTATTTTTCATGTTGCTGACAGGTTTAATAGTTATTGCAGGAGTTAAAGATGGTATAGAAAAGTATGCTAAAATACTAATGCCAGCTTTATTGGTAATTATTATTATTCTTGACATTCGTGCAGTAACACTTCCAGGAGCAAAAGCAGGTTTAGAATTTCTTTTTAAACCTGATTGGGGGAAAGTTAGTGCACAAGGGGTATTAGTAGCTTTAGGACACGCATTCTTTTCACTAAGTTTAGGTATGGGTACTATGATTACTTATGGTTCTTATATAGGTAAAAAGGAAAATCTTGCTGATACAGCTATTCAAGTTACTATAGCAGATACATTGATTGCATTACTTGCAGGTATAGCTATATTCCCAGCTGTATTTGCATTTGGAATTGAACCAGGAGCAGGTGCAGGATTAGTTTTTGTAACACTACCAAATGTGTTCCAGCAAATGCCTGGTGGATATTTCTTTGCAATATTGTTCTTTATTTTATTAACTGTGGCTGCATTAACTTCATCAATATCTATATTAGAAGTTGTAGTAGCATACTTTGTTGAAGACCTTAAAATGGCAAGAAAAAGAGCTACTGTTATTGCAACTATTGCAATAACTCTTTTAGGTATTCCTTGTTCATTATCAATGGGAAGTATGTCAAAAGTAACATTCTTTGGAAAGAACTTTTTTGACTTATTAGATTTTACTGCTTCAAATATATTTTTACCATTAGGCGGATTATTAATATCAGCTTTTGTTGGATGGTATATGGGTAAGAAGGAAGTTGAAGCAGAAGTTAATCAAGAAGGAGTTAATATTAGTTATATACCATTGTTTATGTTTTTAGTTAAGTTTATAGCGCCGATAGCAATAGCTATAGTATTCTTAAACGGTATAGGATTATTAAAGTTTTAAATTAATTTTATGTAAAAAATTTTATATAAAAAAAGGTCGATAAAATCGGCCTTTTTTGCATATTTATGATATATTTGTTAAATATTAAAAATATATAATAAAAAGTGTTGACATTTATAAAGGAATTGCATATAATAAAATTACCCCCGGGTGGTATAGGGGAATAAAATTTACAGGAGGATATTGATATGAAAATAAAAGTTTCTGATAAAGCAAAAGAAATGATAAAAAAGACAATTGATGAGAAAAATATTATTGAACCTAATATAAGAATATATATTAGTGGTATCGGCTGAGGCGGTCCTACTTTTGGTATTGCTCTGGATGAGCAAAAAGAAAATGATTATTTAGAAGAAAAAGAAGGTATAAAATATTTGGTAGAGAAAGAATTAATTGAAAAATATGGTGGATTTGAAATTGATTATTCAAGAGGATGGCTTTACAGAGGTTTTCATGTAAAACCAAATTATGGCGGTTCTTCTTGTTCATAATACTTAATATAGAAAGGAGATGAATATGCCGAAAGTAAAATCACATATGAAATGGTCTTGGATTTTAATGGTAATATTTATGATATTATCTATAATAGATGTTAGATTTGGAGTATTGGGTTTTATTTGCATGATATTCCCAATGTATCAAGCTATTAGAGGTAGAGGAAAAATTCATTGTTCTCATTATTGTCCTAGAGGTTCTTTGTTAGGAAACTTTCTAAAATATATTAGTTTAGATTATAATTTACCAAAATCTATAAGAAGTAAAACAGCTAAAAATATTTTATTGACATTAATGATGGTAGTGTTTAGTATATCTTTGTTTAAAGCAGGATTTAATGTTAAGAGAATAGGGTTAGCAGTATTTAGATTTATGGCTGTATCTTCTATTATAAGTGTTATTATGGGTATATTTTTTAAACCTAGGTCATGGTGTCAAGTTTGTCCAATGGGTCATGCTACAGGACTAATTAAGCAGTCTATGGACAAAAATACAAAGAAAGCTGAAAAAATAACAAAAGAGAGAAAAATAGCATAAAAAATATATAATAAAATGGAGGTATGTAATATGAATAAAAAAGTTGTTGTTTATACAAGTGATACATGTGTATACTGTCATCAAGCTAAAGATTATTTAAATTCTAAGGGAATACAGTTTGAAGAAAGAAATGTATCAAGAGATATGAATGCGAGAAAGGAATTAATGTCTAAAGGATTTATGGGAGTACCTGTAATAATGGTCGATGAAGAAGTAATACAAGGTTTTGATAGAGAAAGATTAGAAGAATTATTGGGTTAGTGTATTGAAGGAGTCGTCTTTCAGTGATTTTTAAAATCGTTGAAAAAGGCGGCTCTTTTGATTTTTTGCTAATAGAAAAAGGGCATTTCAGCCCTAAAATTTATTTTTGTTTTGAAATAGTTTTTTTATTTGACAGGTTTGTAATAAATCAAATCAGTATAAAGTTGTCCTTCATATTCTTCATATCTTACTCCAGCTAAAATATATTTTTGTTTTTTTCTAAATGCTAATGAAGCAAAATTTGGTGTTGGATTTATAATAGTTTCAGCAAATATGTTTTTAATGCCTGTTTTTTTAAGGTCTTTAATCAATGATTTATATAATATGCTGCCAATACCTTTGCCTGTATATCCATGTAATATGGCTGTTTTATCTATAACAACAAAATTATCTGTTTTGTTCATATCAAAAATGGGAGACCAATATATATCTTCAATCCATGTAGGATTATATTTCAGCCACTTTTCTTTTGTGTATGCCATAAGAAAACCTAGAGGGTTATTATTAGATTCAGCTATATAAAAATGTTCAAGTTCGTTGATTCTATCTTTGAAAAATGTTTTATATTTTTTAGGTCTAGATACATAGTTATCCATTAAAAAACCTTCATACGAATTTTTAGTTTTTGAACCGACACTACAAGCTATTTCATAAATAGCTTCGACATCTGAAATAGATGCTTTCCTTACTTTAATTAGATTTTTATTAATTTTTTCTTTTTTAATAGTATTTTTTTGATTTAAATTTAGAGAATTATTTAAGTTTATTATTTCCATATGTTACCCCCTTGTTTAGTTATTTGTTATAATACTTTACAGATGAATTAAAGTAGAAATGTGATTAGTTGTAAAGATTTGATTTTTAATTTTTATAGAGTTATTTAAAAAGAAAATAATTGACTAAATATTTTAAATATTAAGCATTAAATACTGTATACAAAATCTGGGATTATAGAAAAATAAATAAGTAGTTTTAATAAATTGAAGATATGTTAATTTAAAACAAAGTAATATTTTAAAAAGAGACTATAATAGAAAATGGTTTAAACGAAAAGAAAAAATAAATAAAGGAAGTTACAAGAATGGGGACAGAGGATTATAGAAAACGATATAAATAACCCCTGCATTAAGAGAGTTTTTAAATTTCTCCTAAAAATTTTCTTGCAACAAAAAACAAAATATTTAAATATATTATAACATATAAAATAGAAAAAATCAAATATTCAGAAAATATTTCTAAGTGAAAGAGATTCATTTTCTTTGATATGATTAATATGAAATTTTAATAAAGATGTTTCAACTAAGAGGTTATCTTTATTTTGAGTTAATATATATTTTCTTACTTTAATTAAAGATAAATTAGTTTTTTCTATTTCATCATGATTTATAACTAACTTTAAAATTTTTAAAGAATTATTCCATTTAGTTTCTAAAAGTTTTAAATTTTTTTGAGCAGAAAACCATTGGTCTTTAACTATATTGTATTCTATTTTTTGTGTAAGCATTGTCAATTCTTTAGATGTATCAGCAATAAAGTTAAAAGTAAATATCCAATTTAATAGTAATAAAACTATTAATAGAGTAGATATAAATAAAGATTTCATAAATAACACCTCTTTAAGTTTCATTTTCATTTTTTTTATGTATATTTAAATTCATGTTTTTATCTATAGAAGCATATAAAATGTCGGTTACATCATTAATGTTTTGTTTTTTTAATTCTTTATATAGCCAGTTAAAATCTAGAGATATTTTTTTTAAGTTATTATAATTTATTTTGCCATCAATTATTATGCTCATAGGTAAATTTTCGTTTTCTAAGCTTAAACCAATATCTGATGCTGTTAAAGGTTTTTTGTCAGATTTTGGTATTACGCTTAAATCTCCATTGGTTTCTAAAATAGCAAATTCAACATCATTTATGTTATGAAAGTTTTTTAAACGGAGTTGTTCTATTAAATCGTTCATATTTATTCTTAAATTTCGGAGTTCTTTTTCAACAATTTTGCCTTTTTCTATAAGTACACTTGGTTTTCCGCAAATAATTGCTCTAGCTTTTTCGCTTTTAAGATTTATTATAGAAATAATAATTTGAATAAATACTAAAGTAAATATGGATACTATTCCGTTAATAAAAGGAATATTAACATCTTCCATTGGTATAGAAGCTAGTTCAGCAATCATTATTATTACAACTAATTCAAAAGGTTGTAGTTCTGAAAGTTCAGCCTTTCCCATAATTCGTATTGCGATTACAACAAATATAAAGAGAAATATAGTTCTAAAAAAAATAGTTATCATAATATTTCACTCCTTATAATATGAAAAATACTATTTATATTTTTCTCATATTGGTTAGAAATAATCATTTTTTATTATTTTACATAATATATAGATTATGCTCTTGAAAATTAGTAAAAAAATTTCAAATTAACAGTTGACAAATTTAATTTATTGTGATATTATCTTAAATGTCGCTGTAAAAGAGCTAACAAAAGAAAAAAGATGTTGACAAAAATATAATTGTATGGTAACATACTTAGGTGTCAGCAAAAGAGAAAATATTTTGGACATTGAAAACTAAACAGTGTAAGGAAAAAAGCAGGTAACAGTAAAAGATTAAAAAGATTTACTGAAGCCTAAAGCGAAGAGTCAGTTTTATTTTGAGAGTTTGATCCTGGCTCAGGATGAACGCTGGCGGCGTGCCTAACACATGCAAGTCGAGCGGAGCTTTAATCTTTACAGCTTAGCTGAAAAGATTAAAGCTTAGCGGCGGACGGGTGAGTAACGCGTGGGCAACCTGCCCTGTGCAGGGGGATAACACATCGAAAGGTGTGCTAATACCCCATAAGACTACGATGTCGCATGGCATAGTAGTAAAAGCTGAGGCGGCA